>CALCCV010000428.1 GCA_937900305.1 uncultured Pseudobdellovibrionaceae bacterium
ATCTGGACAATTCTTTTGCCGTCTTCCTTCTTAAAAACCCCACTGATCACTTCTGACTCCTGGGCGGTGTCAAAGTCACTTCGTTCTTCATCATTGCTTCTGAAAATTTCGCCAGTTTTGTCGAAAAGTAATCCTACACATGTACCGTTCAGTTCAATAATTGCGATCTTTTGAGTGTCTGATGAAGTTGATGGTGCTAATTGGAGGAGGGTCCTTAAATCGAGAACTGGAATAATCGCACCACGAAGATTAAAAAGTCCTTTGAGATATTTGGGAGCAAGGGGAACAGCGGTGTATGTAGCAGGCGTATTGACGACCTCCTGAACAAAGGAGACCGCTAAGGCGAACTCACTTTCCGCTAAGAAAAATGAACCGAAAATTTGTCTTGAGTTCTCACCAGTTGTCTCATTCATATACTTTCCTCACGCCGCACTTATAATTCGGGGAATTTTTTCGATCCTGTAAGAAAAATCAGAGGAGTCAATGAACACTTTTCGTCCCTCTTCTCCTCCGCCATCAGAATGAACAACCTTCAAACCGAGAGTTTTTGAAACCTGCAAAGCAATGCGAAAATTATTTGCTCCCACAAGAACAGAGCTATCCTTTGCTCCTGGGTTAGTCATATTTCCGCCGCCGGCGATGATGACTTCAACGTTTGAATAGTTTTCTTCTTTTATTCTCATCATTGCGAGTAAGGATAGAATTGCCTGATCCACAAAGCGCCCGCCAATCTCGAAGGTCGGAGTCGGACTCTCTGGTAACAAGCAGTGCGCTAAGCCACATTTTTGGTTGGCCTTCCAAATAAATCCAATGCCAACACATGATCCAAGAATTGCCTTTAGAGTCTCACCGTTCTTTGCGATCTTTACTTCCCCGATATGGACGTTCATGAGCTTTCGCACTTCAGCCTGCCTTATTCATGGAGCTGGAAGCGTTTTTGGAATTGTACACAAAGGGTTCAATTGGTTTGAACTGAGTTCTAATATGAGTGAGTGATTCGGATTCTCCAATAATTAAAACTCCATTCTCTGCGAGCCTTGGCTCAACTAGGGAAAGTACAGTTTCTTGATCTTTCGCAGTGAAATAGATGAGTACATTTCTCAAGAGAACGAGGTCAAAACGATCCTGGGTTGGGAGCGGGCGAAATAGATTGTGCTGAAGAAAGCGCAATCGAGATTTTATTTCTGAGGACACTCGAAACTCTTCGCTATCGCTGAGCCTCATGAAGCGATCAAAAAGTGGAGTTCTCGTTTTTCTAAAAGACTCGATAGAGCGACCAGAATAAGCACCACTTTGGCAGAGCCCGATCATTTCAGCTGAAATATCGGTTCCAACAATCTGATAAAGGAAGTTTGGATGCTTGTCCTTAAAGGACTGACACAGAATCCCTAGCGAATGGGCTTCCTCACCCGAAGATGCAGCCGCGGACCAAGCGGTAAAAACTTGCTTGGGATGCTCAGCAATCCACTTTGGTAAAAATTTAGTTTCCAGATAGTCCCAAATTCTAGGAGTTCTAAAAAAATAAGTTTCATTTGTTGTGATAAGATCAATGAAACTTATTTGCTCGCTCCTATCCTGTTTTACAAGGCGCAAATAATCCTCATAGCTTGAAAGCTTCAGGGTCGAGACGCGTTTGCGTAGGCGCCCCTCAATCATAGAAGTTCTATTTTTTGCAATGGTGATTCCCGTAAGTTCATGAATTAGATTAAGATATTCACCAAAGCATTTTTCACTAAGGACGACTTCCATATTTCTCCCTTTTTTAAGATGCAAACTTTTGAACCGCGAGCTTCAATTGTTCTGCGCCATTCGCTAGTTCTGTAGTCGCATGGGCAATCGCATCAGACGCAGTTGCTGACTTCTCAGTTGCGTCTGCAACTTGCTGAATGGCTTGGGCCACATCTTTCGAGGCCGTTTGCTGCTCTTGAGCCGCGACGGAGATTTCGGATATCGCCTGAGTCGTTTTTCCGACACCTTCGACGATTTTCTTGAAAGAGCTTGCCGCCTCTTTGGAAACCTCTCCACCTAAAGCGACTCGCTTCACGGATTCATTTATCAGTTTTGAGATATCTTTAGTCGCTTGGGAAGATCGTTCTGCCAATTTGCGAACCTCATCCGCAACAACAGAGAATCCAAGGCCATGTTCACCTGCGCGCGCGGCCTCAATGGCGGCGTTAAATGCGAGAAGGTTGGTCTGGCTGGCAATTTCGCTGATGACTTTGACGATTTCGCTAATTTCTTCAGAGGACTTATTAATTAAGTCCATGGCTTCGATGGATTTCGCTATCGCTTGCGATCCCAGATCAGCTTCGGACTGGGTGGACTTCGCAATCGAGTCGGCGGACTTTCCATTTTGTGCAATTGAATCAATTGAGGCACTCAGTTCTTCTACAGAAGCATTCATTTCTTCTGTTGTCGCTCCCAGGGATTGAGCACCAGAAGCTACGGTTGTCGCTTGAGATGAAATTTCTTTTGCTTTCGCAGAGAAATCTACGGCAATTTTTGTGACTTCCTCTTCAAGAGCGACTTGCGAAGAAATATCTACTGCGAATTTGACGACTTTGTAGCACTTTCCGCTGGCGTCAATGATCGGGTTGTAAGTCGCTTGAATCCACACGGCCTTTCCGCCACGAGCAATTCGTTTGTACCGACCAGAGTCGAACTGGCCGGCGCGGAGTTTGTCCCAAAATGCCTGATAGGCCGAAGATCCCGTATAGCTGTCTTCGCAAAACATTCGGTGATGTTTTCCTTTTATATCATCAAGGGAATAGCCCCCAAGAGTTCTAAGAAAGTTTTCGTTTGCAGTCACCACCGTGCCATCAAGGTTAAATTCAATGACGGCTTGGGCCTTACTAATCGCGTTTATCTTTCCTTCATATTCAGAGTTTCGAAGTTTCGATTCCGTGACATCAGTTGCAAATTTCACGACCTTGAATGGCTTTCCGCTGGCGGAAAAAATAGGATTATAAGACGCGTTTATCCATACCTCTTTACCACCTTTTCCAACTCGCTTGTACTCAGCCGCCTCAAACTCACCTCTACCAAGTTTTTGCCAAAAAGCTTGGTATTCTGGAGTCGCTGTATATCCTGGGTCACAAAAAATACGATGATGTTTCCCTTTAATCTCATCAATTGAATACCCCAACGTAGACAAGAAATTTTCGTTTGCTGTAATGATGGTTCCATCGAGATTAAATTCAATGACGGCTTGAGCCCTGCTAATCGCGTTTATTTTTCCTTCATACTCAGAGTTTCGAAGTTTCGATTCCGTGACATCAGTTGCAAATTTCACAACTTTAATCGGCTTTTCATTTTCATCCAAGATAGGGTTGTAAGACGCATTTATCCACACCTCTTTGCCATTTTTTCCAATCCGTTTGTACTCAGCTGCCTCAAATTCTCCGCGTCCTAGCTTTTTCCAGAATTCCAGATATTCGGAACTAGAGACAAAACTTGGGTCACAGAAGATTCGGTGATGTTTACCTTGAATTTCATCGAGATTATATCCGAGCGTATTTAAGAAGTTCTCGTTTGCTGTAATGATGGTTCCATCGAGATTAAATTCAATGACAGCTTGTACTCGATTGATAGCACGGACGAGGCCTTCGAGGTCTGCTCGGTGGGTACCGCCGTCGGTTACGTTCATTTCTTCTAATTTTTTTGCTGCGGACATCAATTGCCTCCTAGACCTGCTTTACTCACATCCTATCGGCCAGTTTTTTAAAACCTTAAATGAATCTAAAATTGGCATAGAATTCCATAATTTTCGCCGGTTCCTTATCGAGGTGATACATTTGTATTTTGACGATGGTCTCGTTATGAGCTTTGTAGGTATTAGATATTTTTGTATTTTTGATGATTGGGATAAACTTAAGAATATGGGCTGTCCAAAAATCCTGGCCGTCGATGACGAGCCTGCTATCTTAAGAATTATTAAAGATTTTCTCCAAGGAGAATATGAGGTGCTTATGGCTAGCGATGGCCAAGAAGCCGTTGCCATCGCCATTGATGATGTCCCTGACTTGATTTTAATTGATAACATCATGCCTGGGATGAATGGTTTAGACGTTGTCAAACTTTTAAGGCGAGCCAATAGTACAAATCACATTCCGATAATTATGATCACTGCGCTAAAAGAGATCGG
>CALCCV010000429.1 GCA_937900305.1 uncultured Pseudobdellovibrionaceae bacterium
AACCGTATAGGCCTGCACCAATTCAAAAAGCGAAACTTCACCAGATCCCAGCGCCAGGCCTTCGCCGTAGTGATCCGCTGACTCATGCAACGAAGTGATTCCCAGAGTTTTTAACCTTTGCAGAAGCATGCCAGTTCCCACATACTTCGCAGTTTTCACGGCTGGAACGTTTAACGAATTGCCCAGCGCACTTCGCAAGGTGATGGGGCCATAGTGAGTTCGACTGTAATTTCTGACGGAGTGAAGGCCTCTTCCCACCGCCGTGCTCAACGGCTCATCGATGAGGACCTGTGCGGGCGTCCAGCCCTTTTCAAGCGCCAGCGCATACAAAAATGGTTTCATCGTTGAGCCAGGTTGGCGCGGCCGACGAATCATATCATAGTCCGTCGGACCGGCCGTCGTGTAAGCTAAAATATCACCATTCAAAACATCGACGACGAGAACCGCTGCCTCTTCGACCTTTTGCTCCTGGACTTCTGCCAATCGCAATTGCAACAAATGGTGCGAGAGTTTTTGCAAACCACCGTGAAGTGTTGTGGTGACACCTTCGCCAACTCGAAGGTTGAGGCCCGCTCGATTTTTTTCAATTCGCGCTCGCACCTGTCGCACGAAGTCTGGAGCTTGAATCCCATTTGAAGAATCGCCCCCGTGAATCACTGGAGCCACGACTTCCTTCAAGTTCAAATGATTCGCCAATTCAAAAACGCGTCGATTGAGCGCTGCCCGATTTCTTTCGAGTGCCAAGTGCGATGGCGCCCTGACCAAAACAGCCAGCGCCAGACACTCCGACGGATTGAGTGTGTCAATGTCCCGATCAAATAATAAATTTGTGGCCTGCACGACTCCGCGGCGTTCGGATCCATAGGGAACTTGATTTAGGTAAAACTCTAAAATCGAAAGCTTGTCCCAACGCTGCTCGAGTTGATAGGCCTCGAATGTTTCAAGCCAACGACTCCAAACTGTTCGCGGTCGCGGATGCAGTATTCTGACCACTTGCTCCGTGAGAGTCGAAGCTCCGCGATAAAGACGGCCCGTTCTCAAAAATGCCCAGAGGCTTGCCAATCGGGCTTGCCAATCGACGCCCCGATGATCCCAAAACCGGCGATCTTCCGAGGCCACAAACGCCTGTTTCAAAATTTCGGGATACTCTTCCAGCCGGCGGCGATCATACAAATTCCACCGAGTTTCAAAATTCAAATCCAACCGCGAACCAAAACGATCTAACAATTCGACTTTCGCCAAATTCAGTTCCGTATCGTCATACACTGCGTTCGAATTTTCGGGAATCGCCCGGAGGGAAAACACAGTGACCAAAACCAAAGATAAAAACACCGCGCAGACCGCGCTCCTTAGCACGGCCGCTTTATTGGATTTGAAATTCTGTGCGAGTGCCGCTGCCAAAGATGTCGGCGTCATACATTTCCTCTGCTTTCGTTGGCGGTGCAATGAACTCGCCAGAGCCAATCACCTGCGCGGTGTAAGATAAGTTGTAAACACCTTTGTCCAGCCACTCTGAATAAAAATTCACCTGATCGCTTCTAAACTCTCGAAAACTGAAATTCCACAATCCATTTCCATCGCCCCCGCTGCCCGCCTTAGCGGCGTCCACTTGTGACGTATTGGCTAGCTCGGTGTTGAGCGCTTCAAAGCCCGCTGGCAACGGATCACTGACGACCACAAAATTCCGGCCTGCCGGTAAAATCACCTTTAGGTCCACCCGAATGAGATCTCCTTTGGCCAGTTTGGTGGGACGATTCTGAGCCAGTTTTACAAATTGACCCGCCCGCTCGACCCAGTAGTCTCTTTGCACTTCAATGCCCACGTTCTGTGGTTTCGGCTCGCCTTTCAGTGCAAAACTCATTTGCGTCGTTTGATAAAGCACCCAGATCGGAAGAGCACACGTCTGAACT
>CALCCV010000430.1 GCA_937900305.1 uncultured Pseudobdellovibrionaceae bacterium
AATGCGCCTGTTGCAGCGGCCACTTGTGTCACTAACATAGCCAAACCTGCACGTCCATCTGCCGACAATGCCGAACCTGCATTAAAACCATACCAACCCACCCACAACATACCTGCACCAGTAATGGTCATCGTTAAATTGTGTGGAGGCATTGCCACTTTGCCAAAACCTTTACGCTCACCTAAGACTAAAGCACACACTAAAGCCGCAACACCTGCGGTAATATGCACCACTGTGCCACCAGCAAAGTCAATTAAGCCATTTTTAAAAAAATAACCACCACCCCACACCCAGTGAGCAACAGGAGAATAAACTACGAGTGACCAGAGTCCCATGAATAACAAGAAGCTCTTGAATTTCACTCGCTCACCCATCGCCCCAGTCATCAAAACTGGAGTGATCACAGCAAACATACATTGAAAGATCATGAACAGTGCGTGGGGGATCGTCGCTGAGTAGTCAGCATTTGGCGCTTGGCCAACGTCATTCAAAAACAAATACTTCATACCACCGAGGAGACCGCTACCTTCTGGACCAAAAGCCAAAGTGTAACCGCACACAGCCCAGAGCAAACCAACGACACCGATCGCCGCGTAGTTCTGAAACAATGTGGAGACTACGTTTTTCGTGCGGACCATGCCGCCGTAAAAAAACGCCAGACCCGGAGTCATTAAAAAAACAAGCGCCGTTGAGATCAGAACCCAAGAGGTATCGCCCGTATCAATTTTTGGAGCTACGTCTTCCGCTAGAGCGAACGAACTCCACATCATAATTGTTGCCAAGAAACCTAAATTTTTTGTCATGTAATAAAACCTTTCTCGCTGAATTGGGGAAACAGACGATACTTCTTCGGATTTCGAGATACTTTCTTTAGCAAGACCGATTTAACAACCGCGCAGAGTCTCTATTATGTTAAATTTTGACCAAAACCTCGACCAATGTCGAAGTTGTCATGAAACTTTCGTTAAAGATTTAAAGAGAATTCTCGAATCAATACACTCGTTCATAGCAAGCGGTGAATTAGAGTTAGAGTGTAGCTCCGCCAGCCAGGATGATGAAATAAATCGTATCTCGCTTAGGAAGGTCTCCTTCGCGACTGCTGTAATACAAAACTTTTGCGCCACCGCCCAATGAAAAACCACCGAGCCGTAAGATGACTCCCGCCTCTGCAAAAGGTGCATTATCACCCTTATTGACAGTTCGATAGCCGGGACCAGCAAAAGCCGTCAAACCGAGCGCCGAAGTTCCCATGCGACCGACAGCGCGAAGCGAACTATCAAGACCATAGACATCATCTATGCCGCTTGCGAAGCGACCAAAGCCAGCGTTTCGCCAGATGAACCAATCCATAAAATAGGTGTTCAGACCCAAGCTGGCCTCAGTGTAATTGGTTTCGCCGTAACTGCCGAGCGAAACTCCGAGGTCGAGCGTGAATTTTGGATAACCTCCGCGACCGTCGTCATCCGAAGCCGATGGCGCACGTTTTTGCGCGAAGCTAGTCAACGAAAAAAATAGAAGACCTACCAGAGTCAGGCGCGCGGCTTTCATCGTTGCAATGCCTTTGTCATTCGGCGAACGGCCCAAAAGTGAAGGATCGCGGTTAAACCTAAAAGTGCGGCCGCATGAAGCGCTGAAACATCGGTGATTTGATTCCATAAAATATCCTTTGCCAGAGCCACACCGTGAGAAAGTGGAAAAAGATAAGCCAAAATTTGAAATCCCAAAGGCATCGAGCCGATCGGATAATAAACTCCCGAAATCAAAGCAAAGGGCACAATCACGCCAGAGGTGGAGTAAATAAAGGAATCATAGTTGCGTGCAAACGAACACACCAACAAACCAAAAGCTGAAAAAGCCCACGCCAATGTTAAAAAAACTGAAAAGGCCAAAAAAATTCGCCACGAATCAACGAGCCCAAACAAACTAGCGACGATCACAATCCCAATGGCACTGCAACTCGCTTTGATGGTCGAAAACATCAACTCTGCAAAAAGGACATCCTTAGCAGAAACGGGAGCGTACAACACGGATCTAAAAACTTTTGAGTAAGTCCATTTAGTGTAAGTGCCATATGACGATTCAAAATAGGCCGCCATCATCACTGACGAGCAGATGAGACCGGGAAAAAAGAATTCAATAAATGGGCGATCGGCAATTCGCGCAACAAATGCGCCGAGACCAAAACCAATGGCCGTGAGATTAAACAATGGCTCGGCGATCATCCACACGAAGGAATTCATCCACGTCTTTTTTAAAACTAAAAAATGTCGACGTACGATGAGAGTCGCGTTGTGCCAGGTCAGCCGATCATTGGCCGCATTCAAACTTTTAGACATGCACACCTCCAATGTCCCGATGTCCCAGATCATGACCAGAAATTCGCAGAAACACATCCGACAATCCCGCTTTGCGAATCGTCGTCCGTTGAGCTACCACGAGACTCAAAACATCTTTGGTGTTCGCCCCGGCAGGTAAAAACACGGAAATGCATGAGTTAAAAACTTCGAATGAACACCCTGCCTCTTTCAAGCGAGCGACGTAATAGCCGACGTCTCGGGCCTCAAGTTGAAACTCAATGACCTCGGCACCAATTTTTCTTTGAATCAAATCTTCCGGAGAACCCAAATCTAAAATTTGGCCGTGATCCATGATAGCAACGCGATCGCAGAGCATTTCGGCCTCTTCCATATAATGGGTCGTCAGGATCAGAGTTTTGCCCACGGACTTGAGATGCTGCAGATAATTCCAAATCCACTGGCGCATTTGCGGATCAAGGCCCGTGGTCGGCTCATCTAAAAATAATATGTCTGGATCGTTCATTAAACCACGGGCGAGCGCTAGCCGCCGTTTCATTCCGCCGCTGAGGTTGTCGACGGGCTTGTCAGCATAATCAATGAGTTGAACATTTCGAAGAATTTCCGACGCCTTGGCCGCAGACACACTCTCGGGAATATTAAAGTAGTGGGCAAAAAGAATCAGATTTTCGATGACACTCAGATCAGGATCCAGACCATCATCTTGGGCCACGATGCCAATGCGGCGTTTGACCTCGGCGCTATTTTTTTTTACGTTGAGATTTTCGACGAAAACTTCGCCCTCGAACGAACCCATCTGGCAGGTCAAAATGCTCAGCAAAGTTGTTTTGCCAGCTCCGTTTGGGCCCAGGATTCCGATGCATTCCCCGGGCGCAATTTCTAAATTAACCCCATTGAGCGCCTGGGTGTCCCCGAAATTTTTGATCAAGCCTTTGACTATAACCGATGGTGAACGGGTCCGTGTTCCCATAGTCCGCACTCCTTTGCAGAGTTCAATTTACTGACAATCCATTTTGAAGCGGAGCTCTTTCCTAAGCTCCGCCCAAAGTATTCGGTGTGAAATCTATTCCTTTGATCCTTTTGGTCGCTTGTGAGGATCGAGTTCGCGACAGCGCAAACGGATGTGTTTGGGTGTCACCTCAATCAGCTCGGAGTCTTTGATCCACTCCATCGCCTTTTCCAGTGTCAGTGGTTTCACCGGCACCAGGCGAATCGCTTCGTCACTTCCAGAAGCTCGCACGTTCGTGAGTTTTTTCTCGCGCGTGACGTTCACTTCCATGTCGTTTTCTTTGGCATTTTCGCCAACAATCATGCCTTCATAGACATCGGTCCCGTGGGTGACAAACATCACCCCGCGCTCTTGCAAGTTCCAAATGGCATAGGCCGTGGCCATGCCCTTGCGATCCGAAACCATCGCACCGGTGATACGACTTTTGATTTCACCCTTGTGATCATCCCAACCGTCAAACTGGGTGTTTAGCAAACCCGTCCCGCGAGTGTCTGTTAAAAATTCCGAGCGGTAACCAATCAGACCGCGCGAAGGAATTCGAAACTCAATTCGAGTTCGGCCCGACCCTTTTTGAACCATGTTGGTCATGATTCCTTTTCGAGTTCCCAACTTTTCGGTGACGACGCCGACAAAGGCATCTTCAACATCCACAACCGCCAGTTCCATTGGCTCTTTGCGAACGCCATTCTCGGTTTTCATGACGACCTGAGGTTTTGAAACACAAAGTTCAAAATTTTCACGGCGCATTTGTTCGATCAATACACCCAGTTGCAATTCACCGCGGCCGACCACTTTGAAAGACTCGGTTTTTTCGGTTTTCTCTAAACGCAGAGCCACGTTGTGCAAAAGTTCTTTCTCGAGGCGCTCGAGAATTTTTCGGCTGGTGACGTTTTTGCCGTCCAAACCTGCGAACGGCCCATCATTGACCGAGAAAATCATGCCGACGGTTGGCTCTTCAACGGCGATCCTTTTCAGTGGCCGTGGATCTGTCACGCTGGTGACCGTGTCACCGATCGTAAACCCTTCGAGGCCCGCGATGATCGCGATGTCCCCAGGTCCGATTTCTTGAACTGCTACCTGGTTATTGACGATGTACTGAAAAAGCGCACTGATCTTCATCTTCTTTTGGACGTTGTCTTGCACACACAAAACTTCGTCGTTCACTTTGATCACGCCCGAGCGGAGGCGACCAATCGCCAGACGGCCGACGTAGTCATTGTAACTTAAGTTTGAAACCATCATCTGCAAAGGTGCATCCACATCCACTTTCGGTGGCGGCACGAGATTGACGATTTTGTCATAGAGGACATTGAGATTGTCTGTTTTCACAGCCGGATCGAGAGTCGCCATGCCTTCGCGGGCAATCGCATAGACCGTTTCAAAATCAGCCTGCTCTTCGTTGGCATCGAGATCGATAAAGAGATCGAAAATCTCGTTGTGAACTTCCTGAATGCGAGCATCCGGGCGATCAATCTTGTTGATGCAAACCATGACTTTCAAATTTTGCTCGAGCGCTTTTTTTAAAACGAACCGAGTCTGCGGCAATGGTCCCTCTGAAGCATCCACGAGCAGAATTGCACCATCGACCATATTCAAAATACGCTCGACTTCTCCGCCAAAGTCACTGTGCCCGGGGGTATCGACGATATTCACTTTGATTCCGTTATAAACAAAAGACGCATTTTTTGCGGCAATCGTGATTCCCCGCTCGCGCTCGAGATCCATTGAATCCATCAAGCGTTCTTCAACTTGTTCATTTTCCCGAAAGGTACCAGCTTGTTTAATCAAATGATCGACGAGCGTCGTTTTGCCATGATCGACGTGCGCTATAATTGCAATATTTCGAATTTTTGAAGGATCCGTAGCCATTTTCCTACTTTCAGCTCGTGAGCGTTTTTGCCTGAGTCCGTTTTTTGTTCAACCATGTCCGCCCATCAAAAAGGCTTCCTGACTGGTGTCCTGTTGAAGATTTTCATTCATACTACAAAAGAAGTTCTTCGCTGTAACGAGGATTTCTTCGGTTCGCTGAGTCTGAAAAATAATCTTACGAAAATTAGAAGCGCCAGGGTAACCCGCGGAGTACCAAGATGCAAATTTTTTGAGCTGCAGTCCCACCAAGCGATCATCGCAGTGGTCTTGCAAGTGCTCGTGAAGCTCGTCGAAAAGCCGATCAATCGGTGTGGCCTGGGCCAACGTCTGAGAGTGCAAGGCCAGCGCTTGGGCAAAAATATTGGGATTCTTCAAGCAACCTCGACCAATCAACACGCCGTCGCACCCCGAGGTGGTCAATCGTTCGACCGCCTGTTCAGCCGTGTGAATATCCCCATTTCCCAGGACCGGGAGTGGTGAAGCCGCTTTGACCGCTTGAATGTAATCCCAATCGGCAAGGCCTGCATAACCTTGCGCGCGAGTGCGGCCGTGAATCGCCACCCAAGTGATGCCCTCATCATGGGCGACTTGACAGACTTTGTCGGCGTTGCGGGAAGTTTGTTCCCAGCCCGTCCGTATTTTAATTGTGACAGGAATGTTCACGGCGCGCTTCACACCGGCAAGAATGCGTTTCAACTGATCCAGATCTTTGAGCACGGCCGAGCCCGCACCTTTTTTGACCACTTTGGGAACTGGGCAACCAAAATTCAGATCCACAAAGTCGGCGCCCTTTTCTTCACATTGACGAGCGGCGCGACCTAAAATTTCAGGATCATCCCCAAAAAGTTGCAACCCGACAGGGCGTTGGGATTCATCAAAACTCATCAAACGCTGCGTTCGTTCGCTGCCATATTCGAGGCCATCACTGCTGATCAGTTCTGTAACGACGATGCCCGCTTTGTGACGCTTCATGAAGGTGCGAAAAGCATGGTCCGTGATGCCTGCCATGGGCGCCAAAATAAATGGATTTTTTCGAAGGTGATTTAGGAGTTCCGATTCAGTCACGTTTCACCCTAAACTTCTGGCGCTTCGGAAATCCACGTGACTCGCCCTTCAGTTTGGCGCGGAGCTTTGGGTGGATCATGTTTGGGGTATCCTAAAACAACGGCGCACAAGAGTTCGAGTTCACCACTCTTGTATTCAGGGAGCTCGGTCACTCCTAAAAACTGATCGACCTCTTTGGAAATTTCAAGGGGCGCCCCCATCGTGCAACAGCCAAGACCTTCCACCAAACAGGCGAGATTCAAGTTTTCCACAGCCATGTACACACTGCCGATGCTGGTGTGGTAACGTTCGTCAGGAGTGTTGTGCGAATAAGCGAAGATGATCACCGGCGCATCACCCAGCGTGAAAAAAAATCTTTCGGTGAATTGATAGAGCGATGGTTTCAAGCGCTTTTCGAGAATGTCTTTGATTCCCAACCACGACTTTTGCGACAGCTGGAGATACTCCTCGCGCTTTTGTCCTGTCACCACAAAGAATCGCCAATTTTGCCGATTTTTGCCCGAAGGGGCTTGAAATGCAGCTTGCAGCAGGCGCTCAATGACCTCCTTCGAGGGCAGCTTTGGGTCAAAGGCACGAATGGACTTGCGACTTGCTAGGAGCGCGTAAAATTGGTCACGAAAGTTTTCGCCAGAAAGATTTTTTTTGTCCATTTCCACTCCATCTGTCTGCCGACATTTGCCTTGCGAGTCAAGCTTCCAAGACTCACTGGACGGACGGTTTTCTTTCGACCTAATCTGGTGCTTTCGTAAAGGTGAAACAAGGAGGAACAATGAGTCTTTTGGGCAAGAGTCTTTTGGGAAAAAATCTTGGGGCGGGGTTCGCCGCGGTTCTGTCGGCAACGGTTGTGATTTTGGGAACCTCGGCCCAGGCTCAAATTGAAGTCGCCAATGTCGCGGACATCAACAAGAACTACGCTGAAGCCATGTTTATGTTTGATATGGGCTTCCACACCGGATTGTCTTCAGCCTCTGACATTCAGTACGAAGTGAATCCCAACGTCGAGGGATTTATGACCGAAGACCTCACCTTTGGGGGTATCGGTCAGATCGCAAAAATGGATTCAAAAAATGGCGGCTCTTATTTTGGAATTGGTCCCTCGGCCAGCTGGTATTTTCTGCGCAAAAGCAACTGGATCGCCAAAGCCGGCGCCGGACTGCTCTTTCGTCGCATTGATGTCGAAGAAGAAACAGAACAGGGCCGTGGCAACTTCGTTCGTAACGATGTGATCTTGCGGCCGATGGTGAGTTTGAAATATCACATCACCCCCGAGTTTGCGGTCGGTCCTGAGTTTTCAATTGATACAACCCTGTCTGGCCCGCGCACGGAAGCCATCGATGAAAAGGCTTCCCTGCTCGTTGGATTGGAAGTTTTGCTCTAAATTCGAGGCGAACCACCATGCACACCACACATCCGCAAGATCTCGTCGGACGAGTTTTGACTTTCTATCTTCCCGATTCCCACCGGATTCGGGGTCGGGTGCTCGCTTACCTGCCCGACTATTTCACGCATTCGGCTTGCTATGTTTTGCGGGTGACAAACGTCACCGGGGTCAAATCTGAAGAGTCTTCGGAACCTGAGATCTATTTGCCGGCTAGCCAAATCACAATGTTCACCGAAATCGACTTTCCTCGATTTCCAGGAGAAGCGTCGTGAGCAAACCGATCATCTTAACGGGCGATCGGCCCACGGGGCCGCTCCACTTAGGCCATTATGTGGGATCGCTGGCCAATCGCCTGCGATTGCAAAATGACTATCATCAATTTTTAATCATCGCTGACACCCAGGCCCTCACCGACAATTATGATCAACCCGATCGCATTCGCGAAAATATTTTGCAAGTGGCTTTGGATTACTTGGCCGTTGGCTTAGATCCCAACCAAAATACTTTTTTTGTTCAGTCACTGATTCCAGAGCTGTATGAGATGACGGTGCATTTTCTCAATCTTGTGACGGTTGCACGGCTCAGCCGCAATCCCACGGTCAAAGAAGAGATTCGCCAAAAAAATCTCGAAGAGAGTTTGCCCGCAGGATTTTTGATTTATCCAGTCAGTCAGGCCGCAGATATTTTGGCATTCAATGCCGATCTTGTTCCAGTCGGTGAAGATCAAAATCCCATGATTGAACAAACCAATGAAATCGCTCGGGCCTTCAATCGCATTTATAAAACTCCGTGTTTGAAAGAGGTGAAACCTCTCATCGGAACCGTCGGTCGACTCGTGGGCATCGATGGCCGCTCCAAAATGAGCAAATCCGCGGGCAACGCGATTTTGCTCGGTGACTCCTTTGCAGACATCAAAGCGAAGGTGCAAAAAATGTACACGGATCCAAATCATCTGAAAGTCAGCGACCCCGGCACCGTCGAAGGACATGTTGTGTTTTCATTTCTCGATGTCTTTGATCCCAATCAACTCGAAGTTCAAGAGCTTAAGGATCACTATCGCCGCGGCGGTTTGGGTGACGGCATTCTTAAACAGCGCCTCACAGGCCTTCTTGAAGACTTCATTGCACCCATTCGCCAGCGTCGCCTGGAGTTTGAAAAAGATCCCGGCGAAGTGCTAAATATCTGCCGCAAAGGCAGTGAGGTCGCCCGCAACAGGGCGCAGTCCACACTGCAAAATATTCGAAAAGCAATGGCCCTCATCACGCCCTCTTAAGAAGGGCTCCGATTTTCACAGCGGCACTTGTCCGTCTGTAGAACTTGTGGACGGCTGCTCGCCATATCTTGCCTCGGCCGCTGCCCATTCAAAAACCGAAACCCGTATTAAAATCTGTGAGGTGCCCTTCAGCCGCCAACGTCTCATTCTTGGCCGTCGATTTGTAACACCATAAACTGAGATTTTTAGATCGCGAGAAATTCGCAGTGGGTTTTTCGACTCTCATTTTCTGGTGGTATGATGGCGCGACCAAATTCAAATTGCAGTCTTCGTGAGCAAGACCCGCGGGCGTCCCGCGTGAGTTTTGTCGCACGTCTCGCTCTCATTCACCTCGCATTTTTGACCTTCGGCGGAATATTTTTCGCCCTTGGTGATATCGGTCACGCGCAACCAGCTGACAACTCGGGCCCTGGCGTCGTCGCCAGCAATCCTCCCTCGACTGAAGCGTCCACTCAAAATCTCGAGTCCCAGACTGTCGCACCCGAAGAGGTGCGTGAGGTTGTTCGGTTGGGCAACCAGCTTTCACGACTGATTCACCGTCAGCGAAATGGCTTTGAGGTGAACCCCCAAGACTTCGAAGCCAAACGCAAATTCTTCGAAACCAAATTTGGCGATGTGATGCTGCGACTGCAAACCGAGAGCCTCCTCCTCAAATCCGGATCTGATTTCGAGGAGCTCAAAGTCCAACGCAAAATGAGGGAAATCGATTTGGGCTCTGTGGTCGTGAAGAACCAAGAAGCCCCAACCGGTGCTGAACGGCTCGCTGACCGTCTGGTTGAAATCGAAACTTTGCGCAAGAGTCTTTTCAAAATCAAAAGCATCAATCGCGTCATTCAGATTTTGCGAATTCCCTTTTTAAAAAAGATCGATCCGACGAAAACCTGGACCGGAAAAAACACGGCCATCGACGCAATCTCGCTGGAAATGGGAACTCAGAATCAAATTCAGAATGACGTTTCGGCAACGAAGAAGCTTCTCCAAAAGGGTGCCGATCAGTTCGTGAAATTTTCGCACACCTTCACTTTGCAGTTCATGACTTTTGAAGTTGCCAAGCTGACCATGGCCATCGCGCAACTAAAATTTGCCTTTGCAACTGATCCCATGGCCTGGGATCAGTTTGTAAAACAAATCACTTTCGAAAACGCGGCAGCTTTTGGTGTTTTTAGCTTAGTAGACACTATCTCTCACGCCGCGCTCACGGGGGTTTTGAAAGGCACCCTCCCGAAATCCATGGTCCGGTACGTGAGTATGGCCGTAGCCATGTTTGCGACCAACGTATTTTCCGACATGATGAATGATCGCGTTTTGCAAGAGTGCGTGTCCTGGAGTTGGTTCGGCAAAAAACCCACGGCCAAAGATGTCTGTGCCAAGTCCTTCGAAACTTGGGTCGGTGGCGAAAAAATTCAACAGTACACACCCATGGTCACGAGTCTCATTTTGTCGACCCTAGTGGCCGACGGAATTGGCAAAGGCCTAGGTCACGCAAATTTAGTCGTGAAAGGCTTCGGCATGATGGACGAAGCCTCTTATATCACAAAATTTGGCCAGGGCCTCAACGCAGCTTCGAATGCTCTTTTGACTTCCGTTCCTGTTGTGATGGCGGGAAAGATGTTCCTATTTCTTGCGATCGAGCACTTTGTGGATCCAATCATTCAAAACCACTTCAATCGTTTCAGTTTGAAAACATTTAGCATTCAAGCTTTCTTTAGTAAGTTGTTTGGCCACCGTGACTATCGAATGGCTGACGAAATTCAAGATCAATTCATTGGCAACGTCTTTGATGTCAAAGCAAAAACCCTGTCCGAAACTCACCATCACTTGCTAAATTTTTTGGCTTGGAACGAGAAATTCAATTGGGAACCGGTTTTAGAAAAATCAAATTGCATAAAATTGACGAAAAACCGCGGTGAACAAACTTGGAATATGACTTTAGAAGATGGTTCTCAACAGACTTACACGTACTGGAACAAAGATAAATCAGACCCGCAAATGGACTGCGAAGTCCTAACCAGCCCCGAAGAGTTGCTGGCTAGAAGTGGTGAACTCCAAAGGTCGTGGCGACAACTTTTGTTAAAAGATTTCAATCCGAGTTTTTCGGCGTGGCGTGAAAAATTAAACGGATTTATGGCTCAGTACACGGGCTTTTATAATTTTGGAAAATTTGTGTCCGGCGCAAAATTTCTCTATGATCTCGACATAAAAGAAGGGCAAAAATCTCCCGCCCTTCCCGTGCTCTCTCGCACCTCAATCGAGAAAGCCATTTTCAACGAAACAGACCCGACACAAGATCTCGAGGTCTTTCAAGACCCTGCGGATGACTCAAAAGGAAATTCACTTTCATCTGCGTTGATTGCGCAGGCCGAAGAAGTGAACACCGGTGCTAAAAAAACTTCAGATGAAAAAAAGCAAAAATCAAAACGAGCTGACATCCCGTTCCCCAAGTCACTGCACAATATGATGTTGACGTCCGTTGCAGACTTTTATGTTTCTGCAGCATCCTGTGGCGGCAAGGATCGTCAAGAGTCCGTTGTCTCAAAGGCCTGGAAATACTTTTGGTCTGAAACCGGCAGTGATTTTGTCAAAATCTCTTACGGTTCGAGTCTGAATTTTGAGCCCCCGCAGCTCGCCGACGAGCACTCAGAAGTTTGCACGGAAAAGGAATCTGGAGAATTTCAAAAGCTGGTACCTAATGGGCGAGGCGTCGCCGAGCACATTTATAAAGATCTCTTCAAACCCAAATGGCGCGGAGCTGATGGCAGCGAACACAATTCGCTAGCCGAGTACCTGTTTTTCAACTTGTCGAAGGCCATCTATGGCGAAGGCACTGAAGAGGACCCGCAATTGGGATTTGATAACTGGTTTAAAGCCAACGTTCGGTCTGACGTCGAACCTGTCTGGAATTTCTATGACACGCAATTTAGAACCATGTTTCAAGAGACTTTTGCTCCTGTTTTTTTCAAACGCCAAATTGAGAATGGATGCAGTCTTTTGAATCCGACCAAAACAAATCCATTTGAAATTTTGGACGCCGAGGGATTTTTAGCCTTGACCCAACAAAGTGATTGGCTTCACGCCCCCAAAGATAGCGAGTGGCTTTGCCGAGACTCCGTTAACGAGTTGAGAGTTTCCAACGGAATTGTGCAGTCCATTGAACTTGAAATGAGAATGTATTTGCGCATTTTGAAATCCCTGTACCTCTCCTTCTATGACAAGACTCCCACGAATCGCGAAATTGCAAAAAAATTCTACCTGAGCCGGGCAAATTCTCTCATCCATCACATTCGAAGCATCCAGATTGAGCGAAAATTTGTGAACCAATCTTTTGAAAATCCTGCACTTAACGAACTAGTCACCAATGTTCTGACTTTGCTTTTCAATATCGAAAATTCGCCCCTCAACGATCCAGAAAAAGAGCGATCCGCTACCGACTTAGCTCGATTCAACACTGCTCAATACCGCATCAAAGTCGGCAGGTCTTTGCTGATGAGAATCCAGTCTTTGTATCTAGAGTTGAATGAGAGCTTGGCGAATTTGAACTATTTTTCGTTGGAATCGCAGAAAGAGAAGGCATTGGAGTACCAAGCTCCCGTGCCAAAAGCGCCAGACACCAATCGGATTTCCATTTGAGTGAAATTATTTTGAGGATTTTTTGAAGATTTTAAAACTGAATTTTTATTCGGAGGATCAATGAAGACAACAAAAATTATCGTGAGAATCGGCGTCGCCCTTTGCCTCACCTCACAATCGTTGGCCGCAGGAACTAGCGGGGCCAGGACGGCTAGGGCGAAAGAACCGGTCGAAACTGGACGGGCCGCCGAGACAGCGAGCCCAAGGAAGAAATTGAGAACTTCTACTAAGCGCACCGAAACCCCTCTCCCTCCGGGGCTGTCGGTGGAGACTGGTCGGTTGATCAATGGAGTCCTCAAAGATCTGACCTCTAAAGATGGAACGGTTTGCAATGGACCCTGTCCCCAAGCCATTGTTCAACTTGGTATCCTTCTTAAAAATGTAGAAGTTCCGGAAGCAACTCGAAATTATGCCAGGTCTATTTTCGTGGAAATTAAGAGTGCTAAGGCGAGCGGAAACGGCTCCATCTCTGACCTTTTGACTCCTGCCCATGCAAGAAAAGTCGTTACGGCTCTTTCCGAGGTGATCAATTCTATCACTCCAGAAATGGTCGAAAAGAGTCCAATGCTTCAATCTATCGTTGAAGGAAATCAAGCGATCCGCGAAGTCGTCGCTCGCAAATTGACTCCTGAACTGGTGGACCAGCTGCCTTGGTGGGTTCGTCAGGCGCGCGAAGGACTGGATCTCGTTGCCGAGCTTGGTGGAAGAAATACGCTGGGCGAGATGCTCGCGAATCCAAGGCTTGAGGCCACAACCATCAGCACCATCACCCGTGCGATGATGACAGCCGACCGCAAAAACACCACGGCGACTCCAGCTCAAGTGGTCGAAGCTGTAAAGAAAGAACTCGCACCCTCCTTTGAAATGGCTGAGCAACTTGGTATGCAACTGCTGCGAGCTCAGGATAATTTTTTGGCCGCAAATCTCGCAAACAATCCGAAGGCCATTGCCATCGCTCGCAAAGAACTTGATAAGGCCCAATACCAATTTGGCCTCACCTTACCAGAATTTCTATCTTTGAAATTTGGCTTAGAAAAAATGGCCCGAGGTGAATCCGACTTCAAAAATCAAACAACCGATGCCACCAACCCAGAAGTAAATGCGCCAACCTCTATCAGCCTCGGCGAAGTTGCAACTCAGATATTGTCACAGCCCTCCTCTTTGAGTCGCAAGGTGCTGACAACTGAGCAAGAGGTCCGGCTTCAACAACTGCTCGCTACCGAAAACCTAGAACGAATTGGCTCAAGCGATCCAAAAGTGGCCGAAGGTGTTAAGTGGGCTTTAACTAAAATCAAATGGCTCAAATACCTCACCCTTCTTGAAAAACACACTGACTCAATTGTTTGGATTTCGAAGACGAAGTGGGTAACCTCAGTGCCAGGCCTCGCTCAAGGTCTTGGATATTTGGCTAACGTGCTCGCAACTCACCGGGATGCGACCCTCCTTTTTGCCAACAAAATAAAGTTGACAGAAATGAAAACGCAATTCGGTAAAACTGCTGAGGGAAAACCTAATGAAGCGACAGAAGAATTTATACGTAACTTTATGCAAATTTCAAAAAACGGCGAAATCGAATCCTTAATCAAAATGATGTTTGCCGTGAGAGATTTCAAAGATTTAAGCACATTCGTGCGCGAAAACGCCGAAGCTTTGGCGGCCCGAACTGATCAAGATCTCATCACAAAAAATCAGTACACCGCATTCGTAGGCGCGCTGGCAAAGTACCAAAACGTCCAAATCCGTGAAGGCGATGTCAACCTTGGCGCCCTCTTGAAAACCATCATCCCTAGTATGAATCCTATACAAGTTGGAATTTTGGTGGCCTGTGCCACCACGCTGGGTCACCAAATGAACGGCGTCACTTCGGAGTACATCGATAGCATCATAAGTACGATCTCTGGCCTTGGTCCGATATTGGGCCTTGGCACCGGTGCGGACTCTGGCGAAGATGAATGATGATTTCGATCGTGAGTGTCCCATTTAAAAAGTTTTAATAAGTCGTAAAAAAAATGATGAGCTCACAAATCGGCGCGTGCCTGTCAAAATTCTCGACAGCCACGCGCCTTCTCTCTCTCCCAAAATCGATACAAGCTAAAAAGCAGCACCAAATGGCCTTAGTTTCCTGGCATCGCAAATGCAAATCTCTTTAAGATTGCCAGCGGTGTTCACCCCCAAGTTCGTTAAGGAGTTACAGATGAATCGTACGCCCAAGGAAATCACATTGTTAAAGCGATCTACATCTTTGTTGATATGCTCCACTTTTGTTTTTCAAATCGCCAGCTCAACGGGCTTCGCGCAGAGCGAATCCTCAGAAAGTGGCGGAGCAGGAATTGGAATTTTTGAGGGAGCTCAAAAACCTGACCTCCGATCGATTCTTCAGGGCAATGGCGACACCTTAGTTGCTTCGCCGGTTTCGGCCACGTTCGACACTTCTCCAGTTTCTGAAAATCTTAAAGAAGAATTGCTCACGGCCAACGATGCTGACATTTTAGCGGCGTCACAGATCACAGCTGAAGATTTGCAATGCAGCCTGTTTAAAACAAATCCTATGGGCATATTTGATACGGCTCTTAAAGAAATTCAGGGCGCTTTAGATGTTGTCGACTGCACCAGCATTCCACCTGCAGAAAAGAAAATGTATTCAGAGACCTTAAACAATCTCAATGAGGCAGAAGCTAGTATTAAAGAAGTGCTCTCTCAAAAAATGACTGATATCGGTAGCAAGCCTCTCGACAAAACTCAAAAAGAGGCGCTCGGTCTAAAAGTGGAAACTGCCATTAAGAACGTTCTC
>CALCCV010000431.1 GCA_937900305.1 uncultured Pseudobdellovibrionaceae bacterium
CATTGCCAACTATAAGTATGATTCAACTTATGAAGGATTTGACTTACTGGTGCCTAACGGCGGATCGACCATTGATTGGAGTTACTGGCTAAGAGTGCTGGGAACAAAAATAGACCTTGGCGCGATCCCCTTCGTCTCAAGAGCGGAAAGACTTGCGGACTGTCAAAAGGACTGCACGGACGTGCTGGTTCTTCAGGCGAAAACTGAATTTAGCGAAGCCACGAGACATTTGGCCATGGTGTCAGACAAGGGAACCCTTGAGCTCACTTTTCGCGGCAAATCCAACCAGAAGGAATTGCACCTGAATCTCAGTCGCATCTGGTTCTGGAATTTTGCCAAAAAGGAAGGACTGAACCCAAGGATCTTGCTGGGTCCAGAACCCGATTTCAGCGTGAGAATCGAGAGCCGCGAACAAGATCCTCAATTGTTATTTTAATCCCAGTCCGCGAAATCAGTTGCCGTCATTTAAGTTCCCTAAACTGCAGACAGAGGCACCGCCGCCCCGAGCGCAATGCAACGCAGATAGATCAATGGCCAGCTTTCAAATACTTTCGTCCCACTCGCAAAAATCAGAGTTTCGAAGCGGAGCTGAAGTGATGAATTCATGTGCAATTGTAATTCCGGTTTATAATGAGGAAGACGCCATCGGGTCCACCGTTGAGCGTTTGCAGAAAATCATTTCACAGATTCAAAATTGGAAGTTTGAAATCGTCTGCGTCAATGACGGCTCTTCGGACCGCACAGGAGACGTGCTCAATCAAATTGGCGGCATCACTCTCCTCACCCACCAAATCAATCGCGGCTATGGGGCGGCGTTGAAAACAGGACTCTCGCACGTTTCCACTCGTTGGGTTTTTATTTGCGATGCGGATGCCACCTATCCGATTGAAGATCTTCCGAATTTGTTGAGTGAAGCTGAAAAGGGCTTCGACATGGTCATTGGGGCAAGGCGAGGGATTGGCATTTCAGAACGGCCATTTCACCGAATGGCCCGCTGGACTCTGAGGAAAATGACTCACATTTTAACGGGTACAATGGTTCCCGATTTGAACTCTGGGATGCGAGTGTTTCGTCGCAAGCTCTTTCTTGAATTTCGCAATCTGTTGCCAATGGGTTTTTCGTTCACCACCACAATCACCATGGCCAGCTTGTATTCTGGCTATCAGCTAAAATACTTGCCGATCAATTACTCCACCCGAATTGGCAAATCCAATATCAAGCCTGTGAAAGATTTTTTTGGCTTTTCCGTGTTGATTTTGCGGATTGCATCTTACTTTGAACCTCTCCGTTTTTTCCTGCCAGTGGCCCTCACCGTCATGTTTTTAGGGATCGCCAAAGGAGCGCGAGATTTCGTTGTTCTCGGCACGATTGGGGCATTGGCCGTCACCATGTTCATTCTTGGCGTGCAGATTTTTATGGCGGGTTTAACTGCTGAAGTCATCGTCCGTCGATCTGCCCCCTTGGCCGTGGACGAAAAGGACGATGCCCAGTAAGGCCTTGAGCTGCCTACAATTTGTGATTGACGACTGTGGAATCGGAGCTTATTTTTTCGGTCCGTATCCACATTTAACTTCATTTTTCGAGGAATGGATTGCCTTACTATGGAGCAGATAACTGACGGCGAAGGACTTCTCAAGTATCCCTTCAATCCATCAACCATTCTCAGAAAAAAACGGGCAATCAAGAAGCAACTGATCGCGAAATCTGGGCAAGCCTTCCTGTCAAAAAAAATTGCGATCCTCGGTGGCTCAACCACCTTCGAAATCAAGGAAATTCTCGAGCTTTTTCTGCTACGTCAGGGAATCCAGCCCAGTTTTTACGAGTCCGAATACAACAAATATTTTGAAGATGTGATGTTTGAAAATCCAACTCTTCGAGAGTTTGCGCCAGACATTGTCTACATTCACACAACCTCACAAAATCTTGAACTCAAACCCACTTTTGGCGACACCCCGGAATCTGTCCAAGCGAAGCTCGCCGATCAATTTTCTAAATTCGAATCACTTTGGCAGAAACTTCGAGAGACCTACAATTGCTTGATCATTCAAAATAATTTTGAGCTGCCAGCCAATCGCTCGCTGGGCGATTTGGATTTCTATGAATTCCGGGGCCAAACAAATTTCATCGGCCAACTCAATTTAAAATTGGCAGCCGCTGCTCAAAAAGATGATTTTCTGATGATCAACGACATCCATTATCTGGCCAGCTGGATTGGTCTAGAGCGATGGCATGACTCCAAAATTTGGTATCTGTACAAATACGCCATGGCTTTTGAGGCCATACCTCATTTAGCCCACAACCTGGCGAAAGTGATCGGCTCTTGCTTTGGAAAAAGCAGCAAGTGTTTGGTTTTAGATTTGGACAACACCCTGTGGGGAG
Organism: uncultured Pseudobdellovibrionaceae bacterium; assembly: GCA_937900305.1. Lineage (GTDB taxonomy): Bacteria > Bdellovibrionota > Bdellovibrionia > Bdellovibrionales > Bdellovibrionaceae > CALCCV01. The sequence continues at coordinate 2,380 of CALCCV010000431.1, forward strand.
GAGTGATTGGCGATGACGGTTTAGCAGGAATAAAAATTGGTCACGAGACCGCCGCCTGCGAAGCTCATTCGGCCCTGCAATCTTATGTCAGAGAGCTAAAATCAAGAGGCGTGATTTTGACTGTGGCCTCGAAAAATGATTTTGAAAATGCCAAAGAGGGTTTCTCACATCCGGATACGGTCCTGAAGTACGAAGACTTTGCGGCCTTCAAAGCCAACTGGAATCCCAAAGACGAAAACATTCGTGAAACGGCCCTTGAAATCAACATCGGAATCGACTCCATGGTTTTTCTGGATGACAATCCCGCCGAACGCGAGTTGGTTCAGCAGCAAATTCCAGAGCTCCAAGTGCCAAACATTGGTTCTGAGATTTCAGAATTTTTGACCATTCTCGATAGGTCGAAATTTTTTGAACCCACCAGGCTCTCGGCAGATGATTTTCAGCGGCCGCTTTACTACGTTGACAATTTGAAGCGCAATGAGCTCAAAAGTAAATTTGAAGACTACGGTAGTTTTCTGAAATCGCTAGAAATGAAAGCTGAGATTGCAGCCTTTTCTCCCCTATTTCTTGGCCGCATCACTCAACTGGTCAATAAGACGAATCAGTTCAATCTGACCACAAAGAGATTTACCGAACCAGAAATTAAGAATTTTGCCGAGAGTCCTAAGGCCATCACCCTCTATGGCAGGCTTTTAGACAAGTTTGGTGACAACGGACTTGTGACGGTCCTCCTCGGCGAAATTATTGAACGCGACTTGCACATGACACTCTGGTTGATGAATTGCCGGGTTTTAAAGAGGGATTTGGAGCTGGCGATGTTCGATGCACTCATCGAACGAGCGCGAGCGAAAAACCTTCGCTGCATTTTTGGCAGGTATTCCGCAACAGCCAAAAATGCCATGGTGTCTAATTTTTACGAGCAGCTCGGCTTTGAGCTTGTGGACCGTGATCCTGCCAACTCCCTGTGGAAATATTCGATTCCAGAAACCAGTTCTCAACGAAATAAATATATTGAGGTTACCAGTGAATGAGGCGCAAATTTTGGCCGTCGTGCAAAATGTTTTTCGAGATGTCTTTGACGTCGAAGATCTCATCATTTCGAATGAGACAAATTCAGAGCACATTGAGGACTGGGATTCACTCATGCACATCAATCTGGTGGTCGCCATCGAAAAAGAGTTGAAAATTAAATTCAACCTCCTCGAGCTTCAAGATCTTAAGAATGTCGGAGAAATGGTCAAATTGATTCAAGATAAACTTGAAAAATGAACGAATACAGAATTTCAGATCTATCTGTAGGACTGCAGGCGAGTTTTGAGGTGGAAGTCACCAATCTGATGTTCGATCAGTTCCTGGCCATGAGCGGAGACAACAACCCGCTTCACCTAGATCCGACATTTGCCAAAGAGCGAGGTTTTAAGGACCGTGTCGCTTATGGTCTGATGACCTCCTCTTTCTACTCAAAATTGGCGGGGGTGTATTTGCCAGGAAAAAATGCGGTTTTGCACGGAATTGATATCACGTTCAGAAAACCAGCCTTCAGCTCTGATCGCTTGCAAGTTGAAGGAACCATCAGTTTCATCAACGAAGCTTATGGGCAAATTGAAATCAAAGCGTCGATCACCAATGGCAATGGCGAACTGATTTCAAAAGCCAAGATCAAGGTGGGCCTGAGTGTCTGAGCAAAAGACGATTCTGATTCTAGGTGCCTCTTCAGAAATGGCCATCGCCTACATCAATCACTTGAAAACGCCAGCCACAGTTGTGGCCCTTTACAATCGTTCAAAAGAGAAGCTGTCGCAGATCCAAAATCAGATGATTTCCGTTCATCCCCTTCACGCCGACTTCAACGACCTGAGCGCGCTGGAGTCTCTGCCGGCTCAGATTCTTGAGAAGTTCGGCACTCCCCAAGTCATTCTCCACTTTGCCGCGCCCAAGCATCGTTTCATTCGCTTCAAAGACGCGACCTGGACGGATTTTGAAAGAGACCTTCATGTTCAACTGAGATCGGCTGTTTGCATTTTAGCCCAGATTCTCCCGGCCATGGCCAAAGCCCGGCGAGGAAAAGTGGTTTTTGTTTTGAGCAGCTGTACGGCGGGGATTCCACCCAAATTCTTGGCTCACTATGTGACTGCAAAATACGCCCTACTGGGTTTGATGAAATCTCTGGCCTCTGAATATGCCGACAAATCGTTGCAAATCAACGCGATCTCTCCCTCGATGGTTGAAACGTCCTTTCTGACGGAGATACCTACACAAATCGTCGATCTCGCAAAAGCGCAGCACCCGTTGAAACGAAACGCTTCGCCCGCAGACGTCCAAGAAATCATCGAGTACCTAGCTTCAGATGCAAATGGCTTTGTGACTGGTAACAACATCCTCGTTACCGGAGGGTCTGTTTTTTAATGTTGTTTGCATCTCTTGAATTTATTTTTTTATTTTTGCCGGTCGCCTTGCTTGGCTATTTTGCAATTGGTCGCCTGGGCCCGACAAAAGGCATCCTCTGGCTATTTGGGGTTTCTCTTTTTTTCTATGGGTGGTGGAATCCAAAGTATCTCATCCTCCTGATCACTTCCATTTTGGTGAACTACTTCGTCGGCAAAGCGATCGTCCGTTCTCGAGATCAATGGAAGGCGCGTTGGGCGCCAAATTTGATGTTCGCCCTGGGTTTGTCTTTTAACTTAGGTCTCCTCATTTACTACAAATACTTCGATTTTTTAGAATCCTTGATCTATCAGCTATTGGGCCGCACACACACTGCGGACCCATTTTTTTTGCCTTTGGGAATTTCCTTCTTCACCTTCACCCAAATCGCGTTTTTGGTCGATATGAAGCAAGGAGCGAAGGAAGAGAAAGGTTTTTTTAGCTACGCCCTCTTCGTGACCTACTTCCCTCACCTCATTGCTGGGCCATTTCTAAACTATCGAGATATGGGACGCCAGTTTAAGGATGAAAAGATTTACTTTTTCAATCCACAGACGTTTTCAGTTGGTCTCTTTATTTTTTCTATTGGTTTGTTTAAAAAAGTTCTGTTTGCCGATCCTGTTTCGGTCCTGGTGGAACCGGTGTTTTCAATGGCTGCAACAAACCATCTGGTTGATTTTTTTAGTGCTTGGAAAGGGGCCCTTGCTTACACTTTGCAGCTCTATTTCGACTTTTCGGGATACTCAGATATGGCCGTCGGAATCTCCTTACTTTTTGGCATTAAACTTCCAATCAACTTTTTTTCGCCATTTAAATCGTGCAGCATCATTGATTTTTGGAAGACCTGGCACATGACTCTCTCTGCCTTTATCCAAGACTACTTATTCACTCCTCTCGTGAGGAGTTTCGTGATTCCTCGATTGGCCGCAAAGAAAATAAAAAAAATGAAGTCTCGACACATTGTTCTGCCCGTTGTCGTTTCGATGACAATTTGTGGCTTGTGGCACGGAGCGAATACAACGTTCATCGTTTTTGGTTTTTTACACGGATCTCTTCTCGCCATAAATCACTTGTGGCGAGATCACGGGGCGAACCTCAAAAGCAAATTGGCTGGCACTGGAGTATTTTGGACGTGCATCGCCTGGGCCCTCACATTCACTTCCGTGGTGGTCTGTTTTGTCGTCTTTCGCGCACCGAATTTGGATACCGCCAAAGTCATTATTGCCGGTCTTTTTCGGCCCTCCTGGGAAGGTCCTGTGAATCTGGCTGACTTTCGACTCATTTTTATATTGTTGGTCGTCGCTCTGGGCCTGCCCAATGCCTATCAACTCACGCGGGAACAAAAGCCCACATTGAAATTCAATGTGCCAGCTTCGCCCTGGGGACGAGCACCCACCTTGCAATGGTCTCCCCAATTGGCTTGGTCGTTGGCGGGCTCCTTTCTCGCGGCTCTTTCCATCATTTGGTTGATTCTGGCTGAAAAATCCGTGGAGTTTTTGTACTTTCAGTTTTAGGGAGGCATGAAATTGTCTGATCGAAATTTTTTCCTCTCGATTGCCTACTTCGTCGCTGGTTTGTTTGCTTTTTTTTTGATTTTATCAGGAGCCCAATTTGGTGGTGGCGGCCTCATCAATGTCTTCGGAGACAAAAGCCCTCCACACGGCACGTGGTACCCATCGATCTACAACGGTGTAGTGCTGGATCAGGATGTTTTTTATTACAACATCGGGGCTTCGATTCGGCACGCCCGTGAGGCTGACATCCTCATGATCGGCTCATCCAGGTTGGGCATGGGACTCGATTGGCAGAAGCTTGAATCCTTTTCCCGCGAAAAAAATCTCAAGATTTACAACATGAGCTTTGGCAGCGCCGGCTCGATGGATTTATCTCTTGAGCTGATTAAAATGCATCACCTCACTCCAAAAATTCTCATCGCGAACATTGATAACTCCCCGGATGCCATTTTTTTTAGTCGGGGTTTCACCGATCAAACAAAGCTGGTTATGGCGGAAGGCCAGTTCCGCCGCAAAAAATATCTATTTAGCAAAAACACTCAACTGTGGTTGTGGAACCTGAATCGATACATTCCCTTCTCAAGTTGGCTCACCTCGCAATTTGAACCATGGCAATTGATGTATCGCTCGGTTGAAACAGGCAATTGGTATTCAGCCTATTTTCGGCAGATGAATAGCACCAATCAAGAAACTCCCATTGCAAATTCAAATTTTGGTTACGGCGATCCCAATTGCAAGGGCCCAGAGCAGGTCGAAGCCGCCCGCGATTTCTTGAAAGAGATGGCCACCGTCGGCAGCCGCCTTCTGTTCACTCTCGTGCCCCACAATAGCGCCTGCAAAGCCAGTCTTGAAAAGTTGTCGAAAGATCTGAACGTCGAGTTTTTTGCCCCTGACGTGCCCGCCTTGACATTGCGAGACGGCAGTCATTTGAGCGAAAGCAGCGCAGCTAAATTCACCGAGAAATGGCTGCAGCAGCTCGCGGAAGCTCGGGCTCTCAAGGAGATGAATTTAACGTCGACCGAAACCACTGCCGTGAAAAGCGCAAAAAAATAAGAGGTTCAAATGTGCGGCATCGCAGGTAACTACGAATGGAAGCAATCCCCAGATTCAACGCTAGTGGAAAAAATGACGACAAAAATCCAACACCGAGGGCCCGACGGTGCTGGCATTGAATCCTTTGGCCCGGTTTGCTTTGGCCACCGGCGGCTAGCGATCATCGACCTCACCGAAAATGGCAAACAACCGATGTTCGACCACAAAAAAAACTTTTGTGTCACATTCAACGGCGAAATTTACAATTATATCGAACTCAAGGAAGAACTAAAGCAGTTAGGTTGTCACTTCCATTCTGATTCAGACACGGAAGTGATTCTCGAAAGTTACCGAATGTGGGGAATTGATTGCCTTGAGAAATTCAACGGCATGTTTGCCTTCGCGCTGTGGGACTCCCTCAAGAATCAAATGATCTTGGCCAGGGATCGCACTGGAAAAAAACCTTTGTATTTTTCTAGAACTCCCTCGGGCGGAATGATCTTTGCTTCCGAAATAAAGTCCCTCTTAGAATCAAAACTAGTTTCCCGAAAACTAAATTTAAATGCACTCAGCGACTTCTTGCGACTGAATTACGTTTTAGGAAATCACAGCATCTTTGAGGGCATCGAAAAGCTCAGACCCGGCCACTACCTCGTTGTCAATGGCCAAAATCCCTGGGAACAAAAGTCCTACTGGGATCTCTCTCACCATTTTAAAAATAAACTCGACATTGAGTTTAACGAAGCCAAAACAGAGCTTCTCAGACTTTTTGACAGTTCGGTCGCACTGAGAATGATCAGCGACGTTCCACTGGGTGCCTTTCTCAGCGGTGGCATCGACTCTTCGTCGATCGTGGCGTCGATGCAAGCTCGGGCTAGACAGAATCACATCCGCACATTCACCATCGGATTTAAAGAAAAAAGTTATTCCGAGGCCGACGAGGCTCGATCCATCAGCAAACACATTGGCACCCGCCACGAAGAACGTGTGGTCGACGTGTCTCTAAGTTCTCACTTAAAAGACATTGTTTATTTTGCCGACGAACCATTTGCTGATTCATCGATGATACCGACCTATTTTTTAAGTCAATTTACGAGAGAATTTGTCACGGTGGCCCTCTCTGGCGACGGGGGTGATGAACTCTTTGCCGGATATGAAACTTACCTTGCCAACAAAATTCATGATGGACTCAAACGACTTCCCAGATTTTTAGCCCAGCCCATACAAAGTCTCGCGAATCTCCTGCCGTCCTCATTCGAAAAAGTGAGCTTCGACTACAAAGTTAAAAAATTTCTCGCAAGTCATTCTCTCACGGCACCGGAAGCTCATTATTTTTGGAGAACTATCTTTTCTCAATCTGAACTTCAGGAACTGCTTCAAGATTCGGTCAAAGAGGCCGTTTTAGCCCATGACAGTTTCAATTATTTTGACTCGCACTTCTGCCAAGTTCAAGAGTGTCATCCTTTAGATCAAGCTCTTTATGTCGATACCAAGACGTGGTTGCCGGATGATATTCTTGTCAAAGCCGATCGAATGTCCATGGCTCATTCACTAGAACTGCGCTGCCCATTTTTGGATTATCGCCTCTTAGAATTTGCGGCCGCCCTGCCACCTGAGTGGAAAATGCGCGGCACCGTCAAAAAATTTATTCTTAAGGAGAGCCAGTTGGGCCGCCTGCCTGAAGACGTTGTTTTTCGCAAAAAACGCGGCTTCAATGCTCCCGTTTCCCATTGGTTCACCGAAGACCTGTCAAATATTCTGATGGCACAATTTGAGCACTTGTCTGCGCTGATTAAAATTGAAGTGGTTCAACGACTCTTAGATGATCACAAGAATCGCAAGGTGGACAATAGCCTGAAACTCTTGAGTCTCCTCAACTTGGGACTCTGGATGGGACTCAACGAACCTACGCGGTAATGGATTTTGCGAGATCCGTTTTCTATGTTTTGGTCGCTAAAACAGTCCAACTGTAGCCGTGGCGGTGGTAAAGCTCCACCTTGTCAAAGCCGCCCTTGGCAAAGAGATCGAGAATTTCCTGCTTCCGATAATACATAGCCCACGTGGGATTGAGTTGATCATAGATCGTGATCTTTTGCGCCACAGTATCAATGCGGGCGATGTGCTCACGCATATAGGCGTGCATCGGGAGCGGAAGGAATCGACAAAAAAAGGCGTAGAGCTTTAGCCACGGCAATAAAAACCAAGACAACGCCGTCAAAGCAAAATGGGGAATTTTTGTCGTCAGCTTTCGAAGCGGTTCAAAAATCCGCAGGTAAGCTTCATTTCCCTCATATCCGTAAAGCCAAGTGATGCACTTGCCGCCAGACTTCAAATTGCGATGAAAGTTTTTGAGAACCGGCAGCGGATCATGAATGTGGTGAAGGACACCAATGCACAAAACATAATCCAAATTGCTGGCGGTCCAGTCGTCTCCTCGCTCGGGCAGATAAGTGATCTGTTGAACGAATAGTCGCGTGTACTCTTTGCACTTCTCCATAGCCGCCGACGGTTCAACGGCATAAACCATTTTTGCGCCCAGTTCGCAGAGGATGCGAGCGATTCGACCAGAACCAGCACCCACGTCAGCAACAGTCTTGTCTTTTAAATTTTCAACATTCTCTAGCGGACCAAAAATATCTGCCAGTACAGCAGGAGAGGCGTAGTAGCCCTCGTTTTGCGGAAAGGCCACCCATTGCTCGCCAAAATCCTTGATGGTCTGTGCCTCGATCGTGGATTTTTTGGATGATTCAGTAAGCATAACAACTCCGCAAAAGGCTCAGGTTGAAGGGGACGGAACTGGGAAGAGAGGCCGTCACCATAGTATGGAACAATGAGAATTTTCCATATGCTGTGCGCCATTGTTAGCAACAGCCCTTCAAGACTGGCTCTCGTCAGCGGCCCCTTTCACCGATGCTTGAGATCGCCTTCGCGATACATAGAGGACGCCAAGTGGCAGCAACATGAAGCCACTCAAGAAGATGGCATAATAGTATCGCCAACACCCCTCAGAACCGGGAAGAAAAATCAGAATCGAAGACGCAATGAATGGAAAGGTGCTCCAAGCTGCAGACGTTCCGGCGCCACCCAAGAGCAGCAAGCCAAGTAGGACAACGAATTGCCAGTGGATTCCCCAAAAAAAGGTGGCTCGACTGAGGACATTTTCGTAGTGGCGCGCCCACAAATCATAGTCATAGGCCCACTGGCGAAGAGTGGGAGAAGAATTCAAAATGATTTGCACTCCATGTAGAACCTTCCCTTCAGCCGGGGTGTCGTTGCCCCAGTACATAACCGGATATTCCGTCAAACCATTCTTCTGATCACTGAAAGAGGTTTCAACTCCGATGGTTCGAAAAAAATCGTGAACTCGTGACGACATGAACAACCCTGGGTTGCCAAGCACCATTTTCGTGACAAACTTTTGATTAAATCGATCGGTGTAACCACGAGCCGCAGTGAACTGCATTCGGCCCACCTCCGAGTTGTCCCAAATTTTAAACCAGCCATTCGGGTAAGTGGCCTTCAAGTACTCCCAATCCAATTTGGTAGCTTCCGCCAAAATATCAAAATCCTCTTGGCGATTTTCAGAAAAAAAATGGGGATGAGTGGCGATGGCCAAAGAGGTTCGAAGTTCATGATAAGGGCTCCCCCGCACCGGCGAAAAATGGAGAGCGTAAGGTGCAATTTTTTGAAAGAGCAAAAAGCAAAATCCAACAACGCAGACCAGTTTGAGGAAATCTGAGCGGTGAAGAACAAAAAAACCAGCCACGGGAAGAATCAAATAAAAAACCAAGCCATTGTGACGAAAGGACAAGATGATCGTGAACCACAGGAACACCAAGGGAATCCAGCGAAGACGAAAAATCGGTTTTTTTACTTTCTGTTCTTTAAACCAAAAGAAAGCGAATCCCAGAAAGCAAATGGCTAGACTGTAGGGAATGTCTTTCCACATCTGCACGTTGAAAGTCCCTACGGCAATGGACGTCGCAAAAAGTATGTACAAGGGAAGAATCCACCGCTTTTTTACTCCGTGATGATAACAATAGGCGAACACTCCCACAAAAAAAACATTGGTTATCAGCCATTGCAACAAGGCCGAGCCTCCAACTGTTCCGAAGACATTGATTCCGGCCAGTTGAAACAGTGCGTAGGTCAGAGGTTGCCATTCCGAGAGCTGCAGAGAGTAGGCCTGATGCAAAATGACCCAAGAGTCATGAGTTGTGGCCGCTGGCCACATGCTCAGGAGCCAAAATGACTGCACGAACATCGAAGTCGCACACAGGATGGCAAAAAAACGGCCCGTCTTTGTCGAAAAAAATTGCCGAATTGTCTTTCGATAAAACCAAACCAGCCAAACCAAATGGGTCATGAGCGCCGCTAGCGCAATCTGGAAGACGACAAGCCAAGGTTTGAGTTGCCAAGAAAAGCCCTCCGGAATATCGATTTCATAAGTCCCGTTGGCACCAAGCTTCGCACCGATATCAAGGCTTTTTAGGTTTAAAACATTCAAAGATGCTTGTTGCAGAACTGCACCAGATGGGCCACCAACGATCTCAATTTTGAGTTTTTTGATTTTCAGATAAGGTAAATCATAAGAAAATGTCGGAGCCTCGTCCCGCTTAAAGCTCTTTTTATAGGTGAGCAGATCCAGGTAGCCCCGTCCTGAATCCCACTGAACTGAAACGCTCGCGGGCGGCGCTCCCGAAAAGTCCATTTTCAGAGAGATCGCGTTGTAAAACTGATGGTTCAGCTGAAAAAGCAAACTCCAAAATATGAAAATCAAGGCAAAGATATATTTTTTTGGCATTGTGTTTGTTACTATGCAACTCACCTCGGTGTCGACGTTTTTTAGGCCACTGGAATGTCGCCTTACAATTGTGGTTGCTTCTGAGAGACTATCCATTTATTTTTTGTGGCGACTCTCAATGGCGACACAAAGGGACCTGCCAATGCAAATGATTCGACAGTTTTTCTCTAAAGAACAAAAACCAAACAAAGCAAAAAAAATGGCTCCCGCCAACCAAACCCCTGAATCAATACAGGCAGCAAAAACAGAAACTCCAGCAACTGCAGCGAAAAATGCGTTGGGGTTTGGCAACAATTTAATAAATTTCGAAAATCTAGAATCAATGGCTTGTGAAAATGGAACTCGGTACCAACAAGCTGAGCCCTATCCGCACGCTGTGATCGATTCCTTTTTAAATTTAGAGGTGGTCAAAAAAATCGCTGATGAATTTCCAAACTCTGATCAAAAGGGCCGCTGGCTTGACTTCAACGGCAGAGACAAAAATGGCACACTCGTCCAAGCCAACAAGTATCACATCAGTGATGAAAACCTCATGGGATTTTATACGCAGAGACTTCTTTTTGAACTCAAGGGTGCTCGGTTTTTAAAATTCCTAGAAACTTTGACCGGCATTCCTGACTTGATTCCCGATGCACTCAATCACGGCGGAGGAATTCATCTCAATCGGACGGGAGCCTTGCTGAAAATTCATGCCGATTTCAATCGCCACCCTCAGTGGCATCTGGATCGCCGCCTCAACTTGCTTTTGTACCTCAATGAATCTTGGCTTGATTCTTACGGTGGAGCTCTTGAGCTGTGGAACAAAGACATGAGCCAGTGCGCAAGTAAAATCTGGCCCATCGCCGGCAGATGCGTGATTTTCAGCACATCATCGACCTCTTATCACGGACATCCAGATCCCCTCACCTGCCCTGAAGGCGTCTCCAGGAAGTCTTTGGCGTTATATTATTACACAAATCGAAAACCCGAAATTCCCATTGAAAGCACCTCGACACTTTGGCAGAATCGCCCTGATATCGATTAGATAATTATTAGATAATTTTAGATAATTTGAGTTAGCTGAATCTGCGCAAGCCATCGACATTGATCGGCTAGTGCCAACAAAAAAATGCAACCGGTGTGGGTGCATTGGATGATGATTGGATGATTGGATGAATACGGAAGTGGTTGGCTACAAAACAATGTCCTCAGCGATCAGCGAAGCCACGGGTTACACCAAGTGGATTTGTGATGCGATTCGACCTTATGTGGGAAGTCGAGTGTTGGAAGTGGGAACGGGCAATGCCAACTACCGTGAGTATCTACCAAACATTCAAAGATTTTTCTCAGTCGATATTGATAGCCATGTGATTGCCGATGCAAAAAAGAAGGACGCCGCTGGCGAGTATCACGTGGCCGATCTGTCTAGCCACGACTTCATGACCAGCTTTGCCGCCCGTGACTTTGACACCGTCTATTGCCTGAATGTTCTAGAGCACATTGAAGCTGATCGACTGGCTTTGAAAAACATGTCCAATCTTTTGAAGGAGCGAGGCCACCTGATCGGTTTTGTGCCCGCCTTCTCCGAACTCTATTCCAAAATGGATGAACTTGCGGGTCACCATCGCCGCTACACCAAAAAAGACATTCGTCAGCACGCGGACGCACTCGGATTAAAAATTGAACTGTGCGAGTATTTCAATCCGATTGGTGGCGTTGGTTGGTGGGTGAATAAATTCTTCGGACATCAATCCCTCGATTCAAATGCCATCAATCAACAGATCTTGTTTTTTGATCGCTATGTTTTACCAATTTCAAAATTATTAAATCCGCTAACCAAAGCATGGTTCGGGCAATCTTTACTCTTTGTACTGCGCCGATAACATTCTTTCAGAATCTAAAAGCTGAAGGTCGAAAGCGCGAGAGCGAGGGAATTTGAATATCACAGTCATTGGATCGGGGTATGTGGGGCTTGTGACAGGCGCCTGTTTGGCAGACGTTGGCCACAAAGTCGTTTGCCTAGATATCGACGCCAAAAAAATCGAGTTGCTCAAAGCCGGCGTGGTTCCTATTCACGAACCTGGTCTCGATGAAATCATTCAGCGGACAATGCAAAATGGTCATTTGGATTTCACCACTGATATTAAAAAGAGCGTAAATCACGGCGATGTTCAGTTTATTGCCGTGGGTACGCCGCCAAGCGAGGATGGCAGTGCGGACCTCAACCACGTCAAATCCGCCGCCCGCAACATTGCCCTTCACATGCAAAGGCCCGTCATCGTTGTCAATAAATCCACAGTGCCCGTGGGTTCTGCCGACGCAGTTCAAGCCATTATAGCCGAAGAACTGAAAAAGCGCGGAGCGCAAATTGATTATCACGTCTTGTCCAATCCGGAATTCCTCAAAGAGGGCGCGGCCATCGAAGATTTCACCCGACCTGATCGCATTGTTGTGGGCAGTGACTCTCCAGCGGCAACGGCGGTGATGAAAGAAATCTACAGCCCCTTCTCTCGAAATCACGACAAACTGGTGGTGATGGACATTCGCAGCGCTGAACTCACGAAGTATGCGGCCAATGCCATGCTGGCGACCCGAATTTCATTTATGAATGAAATCGCTCTGCTTGCCGAACGTGTTGGCGCCGACATCGAGTCGGTGCGAAAAGGGATCGGCTCTGACCCGAGAATTGGCTATGACTTTCTTTATGCAGGATGTGGCTATGGCGGCAGCTGCTTTCCGAAAGATGTAAAGGCTTTGGTTAAAATTGGCCTGCAAAGTGACTTGAAGCTTGAAATTTTAGAGTCGGTTGAGAAAGTCAATCATCGACAAAAAGCGGTTCTACTGCAAAAGATCACTCAGTTTTTTCCAAATGGACTTCAGGGAAAGCGTTTTGCCATCTGGGGTTTGGCCTTCAAACCCAACACCGATGACATGCGTGAGGCCCCGAGCCTCGTTTTGATTGAGGGCTTACAAAAGTTAGGTGCGCACGTTCACCTTTACGATCCTGAGGCGATGGCCAATGCCAAGCAGATTTTAAAGCCCTCCGATCAAATTCACTTTTTTGAAGAGCCCTATCTCGCCACCAATGGGGCTGACGCCCTGGTGATCGTGACCGAATGGAAGTCTTTCAAAAATCCAGATTTTGAAGTGTTAGAGAAAAATCTGAAGACTAAAACCATCTTTGATGGCCGCAATATCGTGAGTCCA
>CALCCV010000432.1 GCA_937900305.1 uncultured Pseudobdellovibrionaceae bacterium
GGGGGCTGCGTCGCTTTCAAAAAAATTCTGAGCTTCAAAATGGATCGGCCAGAGAACGAAAAATTTGTTCGCCAGTTTTGGTTTAAAATGGTGAAGGTTTATCTCGCGGCACTGCCTCCATCTGACGCCGGAGTCGATAGTCTGAAAAAAACTTTAGACGAAGCCCTGACCACGCACTACAAGACTTTGGAGAAGTCAGAGGTGATCACCGACACCCACGCAGACACTCTTAACACCATTGATCAAAAAGCAAAGACCAGCGTCACGCTGAAAGTGGAGTATGGAAAGTGGACCACCGCAAGTTGGCAAGTCGAGGGTCTTGAAGTTCCGTGAAAATTCTTTTCAAGTAAGAAGAGTTAAAATCAGTTTGGCGGCGTTGGATTTGTCGACGTTGGAACGGATAACCGCTGGGCAAAACCGTCATCCACGATCAACGTTTGTCCCGCGATCAACCCCGCTGCCGGCGAAGCCAGAAATAAAACAGTCGCTGCGACCAGATCCAGATCCAAAGGCTTGGCGCGCAAAGTGCCTTGGCGATAACCGTCGGCCACTTGTGCAAACAGTTCGCCCATCATAATTCGAGTGGATTCGGTTTCTAAAAAGCCAGGATTTACTCCGTTCACGCGAATGCCCTTGGGGCCGAGTTCGTGTGCCAAATAGATCGTGAGTTCTTCGACGGCAGCTTTTGCAGCGGCCAGTAGACCGTGACCGGGCACCACTTGGACGGTGTCCATTCCGCTAATTGTTATGATTGTTGAACCAGCCATCATTAAAGGCGTGAGTTCTTTGCATAAATTCAACAGTCCCCACACCGAGAGATGAAATGTTTTTAAAAAGTGGTGATGCTCAATCTGCAGCAGCGGTTTGAAGGCGGTCGCGGCCGCATTGAAAATGAAGTGGTGAAGGACCGCAATCTTTTTCGATTCGAGAAACTGAGTAATGACTTTGGCGGAGTTTGGTTGGGTTAAGTCGCAGGCGAAAATCTCGCACCGGACACCGAGGTCACGCAACTCGGCTTGCGCCGCCGATGCCACCGCGTGATCTGAGCGATAAAGTAAAAATAAATTAGCACCAGCTTTGGCAAAGCGCCGGGCCGTTGCAAGACCCAAGCCCTTGGTTCCCCCGGTGATGACGACATTTTGTCCTCGAAAATCGTTGAGAGAAGTCATGGTCACGCCATTTCCGTAGTTTGTGAAAATTATTTTTTTGTTTGAAAATTTTTGTACGCTTGTTTGGCGATAATGAGTTTGAGAATCTCACTAGTGCCAGCCCCAATTTCAAAAAGTTTGGCATCTCGCAGGCAGCGTTCGACTTCGTATTCCGCCATATAACCATACCCACCGTGGCATTGAACGGCCATATCGGTGACTCTTTTGGTATTTTCGGCAACAACAAGTTTGGTGATGGCAGCTTCAAGATTGATTTTTTCACCTTTCGCCATTCGATCGTTAATGAGATAAAGATACTCACGCGCGGTTTCCAGCAGCACAACCATTTGCGCGAGTTTATCCTGAATCATTTGAAAATTGGCGATGGGCTGACCAAACTGGGTTCGTTCTAAGGTGTATTTCAACGTTCGATCAACACAGAATTGCATCATGCCAGTGGCGAGTCCACTGAAGACGACTCGTTCGACGTCGAGCGAGTGTTTCATATCATAAAAGGCTTTGCCTGGTTTGCCCAAAACCTGACTTTCATGGACCTTCACATTTTCCAAAAAAATTTCGCCGGTGGGAGAACTTCGATGTCCCATTTTTTTAAACGGCAGGCCTGTGCGAAGGCCCGGCATATTTCTTTCGAGGAGGAAAACCGTGCCGCCCTCAATTCCTTGAGCGAGCGGCTCACCTGTTCGATTCACCTCGCGCGCGATGACCAGAAAAACATCGCTGATCGGCGCATTCGTAATAAATGTTTTTACTCCGTTGAGGGTGTAAGTGTCGCCGTCGCGGTAGGCCTTGGATTGCACACTGACGGCGTCACTACCGACCATCGGTTCGGTCAAAGCCCAACAGCCCATCGTTTCGCCACTGACAATATCTGGCAGATATTTCTTTTTTTGGATTTCAGTTCCGTGGCGCGCGACATTTCCCCCAAAGAGGCAGGTGCTGACGAGCGACGACAATCCAAATCCGTTGTTAAAGTATCCCATTTCTTCGGCCACGGCTAACTGGTAGTAAGGGTTGTCGGCTCCGCCAAAGGCTTCGGGTAGGATGGGAGCCGCAAGTCCCAAAGCTCCGAGTTCTTTGTGCACTTCACGACAAAAGACACCTGTGTTTTCACTGCTTTCAATTTTTGGCACGAGGCTTTTAGTTAGCACTCGGCGAACTTGCTCGCGGACCTCTTGAACGTCATTTTGATGCATCATCCAGGTAGGATAAAAAGCACTTTGTTGGCTCGTCAACGGCCAATTCAAATATTTAAAATCAGTTTAGAATAGGTGAATTTATTCAGTCCATAAAGTCAGTTAAAAATTCTCTCACAAATTGTTTATATTGTGTCGGATCATCTTTGATTCCGGTGAGGTGGCCGGCCTTGGCCAAGACGTGGCGTTGCCGATTGAGTTGGGGAGCCAAGATGAAATTCTCTTCGATGTCTCCGGGCGGAGTGATTTCATCCTGCCAACCTTGAAGACTCAGCACCGGAAAATTTTTTGGGAATTTTTGTAAGTCTGTGCGAATGTCGCGATGGAATTTAGGACTCCAAAATGCGGTCGTTGTTTTCACCAGCAGCCAACGCTTGGCGCGAGAGTGCACGCCATAACCAGATTCGAGCAGTCGATCATACGATTGAGACAAATCATTGGCCGGCCCACTATCCAAAATCAATCCGCTGATGTCGACGGCATTTCGTTGGGCGATGGCTTCGATGGCCGAAGCGCCAGGGTTCGAGAAGGCATAAATTATTTTTCGGCCCGGAACTTCATTTAATATTCGTGTGATTTGATCAGCGTAGACATGTTTCACCCCAAATCGACCATTGGGTGATATGGGACTTGAACTGGGCGGAATGGAGTAGGCGATCAGTTGAAAGGCATAGGCATCGAATCCCAAGTCGTTCACAAATTGAATGTGTCGGCGTACGGAACTTTTTGTCCCACCCCAAAAATGCACAAAGACCACTGAGCAGAGGGACTTTTTTTGAGCCGCAAAAAAAGCCTCGCCATCGTAAGAGAGGGGTGCGACGAGACTCCGCGAAGAATTTGATTTGCTCGCGGAGGTCGAAGGTGATGTTAGTGCTTGGTCAGGTTGTTCGTCGACTTTCTTTGTGGCCATAGCTCCGTCCAGTGAGTGTCTCTCTCTTGTCTCACGTCCGAAGCCTCTTGCAAAACTTTTTTACTAACCATGACTTTTTCTAAGGCGGTTTCAGAAAGAACTTTGCCAACTGCCTGCACGATCGAATCGGCGTCTAGACCATGGTAATGGTAGATCTCATTAGGTCGACCACATTTTGAGTGTTTTCGAACCGCGCATGATTCTTGTCGAACTCCCACGATCGATCCAAGGTTGTCAAGAAGACCCGCTTCACCATCATGAACGCTCACGATAGGTATGCGTTTTCCCGCAATCATGACGAGTTCGGAAGTGGCAAGTTCTCCACGCGGATGTACATACAGATTCGAATCTAATTTTAAATTGTGTCGTAGGTATTCATAGTCATTTTCGTGCGCTTGAATCCCGCAGAGAAGGTCAGGACTGGTGACAACGATGACATTGGCGTAAACACCTTTGTGGAGCAGTTGCTCGGAGGCGTTGATGGCTTCGGTGGTTGGTGAGCCCATCGAAAAAATATTTACAACGTTGTCACCGGGTTCATAGCCGGCATAACCTCGATAGTCGATCAGATGATAGGCCCCTTGCAAAACATCTTCTCGCACTTGGGCTAAAATCTCAGACTCTTGCATGGTTTCAACCTGATCTTCGGCTACGGCGCCTTCCACGAGAACTTCGCTTCGGCACAGAGCCTGATCGGTGGTTTTAAAACGAGCCTGCTTTTTTAGATAAGTTAAAAAATCCTTTTGTTCAATGCCCCTGGTGACCAAACGCAAGAGTGTCCCGCTGCGACCGGCGTTGTCAAACATGAGATGCCTTTTCAGCGTGTCACAAAAAATCCAATCCAACTCTTGGCAGAACACGGGTTCCCAGGTGATTTGATTTGGAATCTGGAAATCAGATTTCCAGCCATGTTGGGCCCCTTCAGGAGACAAGGTCACACCTGATGGAGTGCCGCCGCAGATGAAGGAACTCTTCCAGTACAAATTGTAAAAGTACTGATCGTGTGCGCGTTTGATAAAAAAATCATAGACAGTCATCAGGGGTGTAATTGGAATTCCCAGGGTGTCGCGCAGGCGACCGAAAGCACCCACGCAGGTCATGACGTTGCCCTCCGCGATTTCAAATCTCAAATAACGATCGCTGGGTTCTTCGCCAGGCACCAAGTCCGGAGTTTTGTCGTCCTTCACTCCAAATTCAGTTTCGAGGTCGGTCACGACGGGCACCCCAAATATTTTTCCATCCATCGCGGGATTCAAGTTGGTAGAAGTTCCAACGTCGGGAGCCATGGAGATAAAAAGCTCACCAGGAATCTTCCAAGGTTTTTCTTTTGCGTTGGTCGGTTCGTTGTTGGCCAAGCGTGTGAGTTTTGCGGTGAGTTGGCCCAGCATCCACTGTGTGTGCGGATAACTCGCCATTTTAAAATTGATTTCCAAACTGTTCGGGAGGCCTCCGTGGGCACTCAGTTTGGCTAAAAATTCGGCCTTATTCTTATCGCGCAAAACACTCTGTTCACGAATGTCTTTGAGAAGGCGATCACCACGCTCTTTCAAAAACTTGGTTTCAGGTGCTGAGTCGGAAAACCGCGGAAAAAGTTTTCCATCGACGGCTCCGTGTTTTTTCTGAAGCTCCAGCATTTCATCGTCGCTGGGCAGGGCCGAGTGGTTGCCAGGTTGAGCGGCACAGCGCAAACCCCAACCTTTCAGGGTGTGAGCAATGATAATTGTGGGTTTTTCCTTCGAAGCTTTGGAGTCTTCCATCGCTTGAGCCAGCATCAGAATGTCGTGGCCTCCGAAATCTCGCAAGGCCTCGAAAAGTTCGGTGTCGCTCAACGCTTCAAAGAATTTTTTGAGCTGCGGGTGCTCCTTCGCAATGCCCTTCTTTAAAGCTGCCATGTTTTTAACGAGGAGCAACGATTGCAATTCATAGTCCTTCAAACCAGTTTCGAGAAATTTGCGAAACTCTTCGCCGCCCGTTTTTTTGAAAACCGCTGCGCGCTTGGAACCGTGGCGAACTTGAATTACGTTCCAGCCGTTAGCGGCCATTGTTTTTTCGATTCGATCTGCATCCGTACCAGACATCACCTTTTCGTTGGTGATGCGATGCCCGTCGAGACTTTGGCGATTGTAATCAACAATCCAAGTGAGGTTGTTGATTTGTCGCTCAGCAAAGTCAGGAACAGCTTCGTACATCGAGCCTTCGCGAAACTCTGAATCTCCCGACAGCGCCCAAAAATGGGCAACTGGTGCGTTGTAGTTGTGTTCACGGGCGTAGCGATAGGCCAGCGCTGTGTAGCCGGCGGCCACTGGTGGAATGCCCACTGTGCCCGACGGAAAAAAACCGTGATGATCACTGTCGTAGGTGGAATGATACGATTGAAAAACGTGTTCACCTTCTTTGGCAAAGGCGCGCAAGCCGAGCATCGATTGGGCCATGTCTTCGGGATTCATCCGTGACAGATCAGGTTTTAAAAATAAATTCAAAAGGTAATTGTAAGAGTGATCGGTGGGAGACGCGTGCGGCTTGTTGGCAATTTGATCAAACCCCGTTTTCACGATGAGGTGTAAGGCACCCATGATGTGAAGCGCACTGGCAGAGGCGCTCACGTGACCACCCACTTTGGGATCTCCCTTCTCTTTGTCGGCGCGGTGATTGGCTTGGTAGATCATCTGTGTTGCCAAGTAGTGGGCCCGGTTGCAGATGCTCTCAAGGAGTGAACGGTCCAAGCTATTCAGGGCAGTAGGGGCATTAGGAGTATTGGCTTTCATCGTGGTCCTTTCGAAATCGAAAATTCACGTTCGGATTTGAAGTGGAGGTGGCTGTCGAATATCAGATGCGTGTAGGGTTTTTAACCTAGCGAGAGATCGGCTTTGAGACCACGATTGGCTCGCTGCCCCATTGTGATTGCTAGCGGGATGTCTAAGATTCGACGATGAAATCCCAGCGAATTTTGACGGTGCCGTCGGTTTCGACGATCCCGCGCGGCGGATTGGGGAAGGGCGCCGCGGCTCGAAAGGCTTCGATCGCAGCGTCGTCCAGATCGGCCACACCCGATTCATTGATCACCTGAACGTTGACCAGCGTGCCCGAGTCATTGAGCACGATGAGCACCTTCGTGATGCGGTCCTGCTGAGACGCAATTTTGCGGCCCTGCTTGAACAAACGATTGAGCTTTTCTTTGAGCTTGGGCTCCCAATAGTGCGAGAGCTGCTTGCGAATTCGTTGGTAGTAAGTGAAGTACTTAAACTCGCGAGTATTCAGCATTGTTTCTAAACCGGGATTGACCTTTTTCAGATAATCGTTGGTTCGGCTGGTGTCTCCTGCGACCGGGGCATCGCCTTGCGGTTGGGTTGCGACGATGGTGCGGGATTTCTCCATTTCCTGTTTGCGAGCGAGCAATTCGTCCCCGTCATTCATCGAGGGCATGAGGTCTTTCAACGAGGGAGCCTTTTCACCCTTCACTGGCTTTTCGGCGGTGTCTTTGGCGGCTTCTTTTTTGGGAGTTTGCGGAGCCTCTGGTTTTGGTGGTTCATTTTGTTGACCCACTTTGCCGCCATTGTCGCGAACATTTTTAAAATCGCCACGGGCTTGAGCTACGGTTTCTTTTTCCACTTTTTGGTTTTTCGCACTTAAAAAATCGGCTTTGGTGGGAACCTGATTGTTGGTTTTTTCGTTCTGTTCAACAATTTGACGTTTGCGCCAATCATCAGGAACTTTGTCTTTTTCTGGGACAGTGTTGGCTAGAGGCTGCTGAGGCTCGAGAATTTCAACGCTCACGCGCTCAATTGGCGGAGGTGTTTGATCTTGCAACACCACTGTCGTCAGATATCCCACTCCGTGAATGAGGAGTGACAAGACAATACCCCAAAATATGAGTCGGCCACTGACGAGTCTTTTCATAGTGTACTTTTCGGCACGAACCTAAAATTGGAAGAGAGCTGGAGGGAAAAAATTTACTTTTCCAGACCACCCTGCTCAGGACCTTTCACTAGGCCTTGCCAAAGGCCTAAAAAAAGTTTCTCATTTGATTCGGATCCTTCAACTATGACTTCAACAAATGTGTATCAATAGGAGATTTCATGAATTTGCGAAATGTGTTTGTGGCGATCGTTGGACTTTGTATGGCAATGCCGGTCTTGGCGGCGACTTACAAATTGGACTCAGCCCACTCTGAGTTGGGTTTTAATTTAAAGCACTTGATGCTCGCCAAAGTGAAGGGGACTTTCAACAAATACGAAGGCGGCTTTTCTTACGACGAGAAAAAGAAAGAGCTCAAAGATCTCGAAGTCAAAATTCAAGCGACGTCCATCGACACAAATGAACCTAAGCGCGACGAACATCTGCGCAGCGCAGACTTTTTCGATGTGGCGCAGTTTTCTGAAATCATTTTTAAAAGTGAAAAGGTTGTTTTTCAAGGCAGTAAAAAAGCAAAAGTGACTGGTCCCCTCACCATGCACGGAGTGACGAAGCCTGTAACGTTGGACGTAGACATCAAAGGTGAAGTGAACGATGGCAATGGCAACGACAAATTGGTGTTCGAAGCAACTGGAAAAATCAGTCGCAAGGACTGGGGTTTGAGCTGGAACAAAACACTCGACAAAGGTGGCGTGGCCGTTGGCGACGAAGTCAACATCACGATTGAAGGACAAGCGCTGAAAGTTAAAGAAGAAGCGCCAAAAAAATAGGGTTTAAAATAATTTCAAAGTAGGTTTAAAAATTGAGCAGGTGAAAATGGCAAGCAAGATGCGAACCGCAAAGACGAATCAGGGGAAAAAAGATTCGGGCCCCTATCTGCATGGTTTTTCAAAAAAAGAGCAAGCCCGCTTGCTTCACCAGGCCGATTTTTTAGAGCCCTATGTTTACCGCGGAATTGATTTGGAGTTCACCGACTCACTTCTCGAGGTGGGGTGTGGGGTCGGTGCCCAAACTCAGATCTTGCTTCGCCGATTCCCTAAACTTCAAATTAAGTCCGTGGATCTTTCGACGGACCAATTGAACCTGGCACAGCGGATTTTGGCAAAGTCGATTCGTGAAGGCCGAGTCAGTCTCGAACAGCAAGACGGACAAAATTTGAAATTGGCAAAAAAAGATTTTGATACGGCCTTTCTCTGTTGGTTTCTGGAGCACGTGCCAGAGCCAGCAAAGGTGATGGCGACGGTGATGAATCACCTAAAGCCTGGTGGCCGCATTTATTGCACCGAAGTTTTCAATCAGACTTTGTTTGTGGAACCCTACAGTCCGGCATTTTTAAAATATTGGTTTGAATTCAATAATCTTCAATGGGAAATCAAGGGCCATCCATTTGTTGGCGCAAGCCTTGGCAATCTCCTTCTCAATGCCGGGTTTCATGACATTCAAACCGAAATTCGATCCTTTCATTTTGATTCTCGCCAACCTGAAATTCGCGCAGCCTTTACCGATTATTTTCACGACATTCTGGTTTCTGCTGAAGCCAGCTTGTTAGAACGCAAGCGGGTCGATAAATTTCTGATTCGTGAAATGGCCGCCGAATTCGATCGTGTCAAAAAGGCCAAAGATTCTGTCTTTTTTTACTCTTATGTTCGCGCGACCGCAGTGAAACCACAGAAGCGCAAGTGATGTGGTTATTGTCGGCGACCTTGAACTAGAGAACCAGGCCCCAAAAGAATTCCGCGCGTCGGCGCCGTGTTGTTATCCTGCAATGACATGCCAGTCACCGGGATCGCGGTGCCGGGAGTGATCGCAAAGTTGCGAACGTTGACGCCCGTCTGGCCATTCACCACCATTGTCTTGGCTCCCGCGACTTGCGTGACCGGCTGCTGCTGCTGAGCTTGAGTGACTGTCCCATTGGGAGCAACGACTTGCGTTTGCAAAGCAGTTTGTGGTTGGAAGGTGTTGCCGATCGTTGGATTGGTAACGGCCAATTGGGGAATTTGGTAGGTCAAAGGATTTGCACCCAATCCCGTAACGACAGGTTCCGTGACTGCGACGTATCCGTTTTGATACATGTTTTGGACATCGAAATCTGAAATGAAACCATTGCGAGCACCCGCTTGAAGTCCAAACAGATTCGCCTGACCCAATTCGGTGTAAGTGGAATTCAGCACGCCCATGGCTAGTTGGTATCGTTGAAATGCCGCGGCTGCGAGAGGTGAGTTTTGTTTGGCTAGCTGATCGTACTGCATGTAGTAGTTCTTAGTTCCTTGGGCCGCTGCCATCAACGATTCCACTGACATATTCGTCAAGTAGCCGCGCAGATCTGAATAATTGCTGCCAAGCGACCCTTGCAATGTGCTGATCAAATTGACCGCTTCGCTGCGACGACCTGTATCTCTGATTTGCGAGATGTCGGCCTTCAGCACAGGACGAATTTTTTCCATGAAATAATTTTTCGCCATGTCTTCGGGGATTCTGCAATTTGATTTGCGGTCAGAAGAGCATTTTGTCGCCGACAAGAATTTTTGAACATAACATCGCGACATCGCGGCGTCATTCTTGCGTTGGCAAGCTCTTGTGATTTTGTCTAACTCACGTCGAGCTTTTGAGTCCGAAAGATTGTCTTCGTCGAGCTCGAAATCATCATTTGCGAGATCGAAATCATCATAGCGGTCACGGCGACGGCGTTCTCGATCGTCTTCATCCAAATCCCGATCGTCGTCGGGTCGCACGCGCAGTAGGTAGTCGATCTCTGAACTGGCGGCGGCCAATAGAGTGGCCACGTCACACTCTTGGTCTTTGAGAATCGTTCTCTTTAAATCGCGATCGCAGGTTTCGCAAATGCGACCTTCGGCGCCGGTGTCGTTGTAAGTTTGAACACGACAAGTGTCGCCGGTGCGTTTGATAAATAGGGGAACGGGTTCTCCGCTGGCTTCGAGTTCCGTGGTTATGCGAAGTTCTCGGCCATCGGCAATTTCAATTTTTGGTTTTTCAACAGCAGCGGCCGCCGCAGGAGCGGGCGCGGGAGTTCCTACTGCGGCCGGCGTCGCGGGAGCAGCTGGGGCCGCGGGAGCAACGGGTGCCGTTGGTGTTCCCGTAGTGGCTTCGGGTTTGCCCTTGTTTAGGCCAATCGAAAATGCGGGATCAGCGGTGCGGGCGACAGATTCGGGCACTTTCTCAGTCGCTAAATCACTTCCGCCCATCAATGAAGGGTTGATCGAAAGCGTTGACGCTAGCGAGAATAGGAGCAGCGCAAACAGAATCCATCTCTGCAGAATTTGTTTGAACCGAAACATTTTAGCCTCCTCATAGAACTTTGCACATAGGACGGGGGTCCTCTACCCCCTTGGAGTGCCAGGTTCGAGCCAGGCGGTTGAAAACACCCTAACCCTTTAAAATATCAAGGAGTTCACCGATGGCGAGAGCAGGTCCAGGTTGTCTAACTTGTGGTCAGACTGGGCGGGAAGGTCTTGAGAATTCATTGGTTTAGGGCACTTACAGGTTGAAGAATTCGAACAGCCGATGTCGACAAATCTCGGAAAATCAATGACCTCTCCCGCATTCTGTGTGATCTCAGCAAGACATGCACAAACGCGGACCTTTTCATTTTCAATCGCTCGGCCGTCCCGAAACCACCACTTTGGAAGAGTGGTCGCAGTGGCAATGGCAAATGCGGCGATCTTTGCGAAGTGCGGAGGATTTCAAATCCAAACTCACTTTGAAAGAAGATCAGACGCAGGCCTTTGAGCGCAATGAAATTCAAAAGATTTTTCGGGCGCAACTCACTCCCTATTATTCCCGACTCATAGAGAGCGTGGGCCCTCCTCTTGCAAAAATTGGTTTGCCATCCGTCGCTGAGTTTCAGCCGGGAGCTCAGCAAATGTTGGATCCACTCGCTGAAAAAAGAAATTCGCCTGTGCCGCGGCTCTTGCATCGCTACTCAGATCGTGCGTTGCTGTTGGTCACCGACATGTGCAGTGTTTATTGTCGCTATTGCACCCGCAAGCACTTTACGGGCCAAGATCAACTCTCGCTGAAGGAGCACGAGTTGGACCTTGCGATTGAGTATCTCGCGGGTCAAAAAGGCGTTCGTGAAGTTTTGATTTCGGGTGGGGATCCCCTCACACTGGGTGATGAAATTCTTTTTCGCATCCTTCGCAAACTGCGCGCCATTGAACACATTGAAGTCATTCGAATCGGCACACGAATGCCCGTGGTCTGCCCCATGCGAATCACCGACTCATTGGTTCAGGGTCTTCGCGAATTTCAACCGATCTTTCTGATGACTCACTTCAATCACCCCAAAGAGATCACTGCCGAGGCCGCTATTGCTTTGGAAAAGCTGGTCGACGCGGGATTGCCGGTGTTCAATCAAATGGTTTTTTTAAATGGCGTTAACAATCACCCTGCGATCGTTCAAGCTTTGAACCGCCGACTGCTGGTTCTGCGAGTGAAACCTTATTATATGTTTCAGTGCGATCCTTCGCAGGGTACAGATCATTTGCGCACAAGTGTTGAAGAGTCTGAACAGATTGTCAGAGAGCTGTGGGGTCACCTTTCGGGGTTGGCCATGGCGAGCCATTCGGTGGACATTCCTAACGGCGGCGGCAAAACCACGCTGGTTCCTAATTTCATCGTGCGCAGAGACGCCGCAGAAATTCAATTTCGAGGTTGGGATGGAGTTGAGGGCATTTACAAAAACCCTCTCCATGCGCCCGAGTTGCCCTCTGACTTCACAGACTACGAAGGTGAGTGGAAGCAACTCCAGCGTGGCAAAGAGGAAAGAAGGAAAGAGATCTAGGTCAAGTCCAACCCAGAGCTTGGGCCACCACGGGCAATTCGCGAATAAAGATGGCCTTGGCGGCTTGCGCGATTTCCATGTGCTCTTTTTGAGTTCCGTGACCCGCTCGCAAATCAATATAGTGAATCCAACTTCGCACGGTTCCATTCATATACAAGCGAGTGGCCGTGTTGAGAGGGAGCAAACTGCGCGCGCACTCTTTAGCAATGCCGCGCTCAAGAGCCTCGTTGTATCTGCTGTAACAAAGGTCCCAAATTTCTTTCTGTGAATCGATGAACCACTGCTTGCTCTCTTCTGACAAATCATCCACTGAGTTTTGTCGATTCTTGAGATCTTGGCGGCGCGCCTCATAAGGGACAAAACCCGTAGCTGCGGCATAGCGCTGGGAGAATTCTTGAAACGAAAAGGACCGGTGTCGCAAGATTTGGGGTGAGATCGCCCGCGATGTGTTGATTTCTAAAACCATATTGGCTTGTTCAAAGACCGACCAATGGCCGTTCTTAATACAAAATCCCAGAAGCTTGTCGATCTTTGGATTCTCCTGGTTTTCAGGATTACTCACGCGAGCACAATAGGCCATGGTCTCTTCAGCGCGGGGAGTGATCGAAATCAATTTCACCAACGACTCATTCATCGTCGTTTTTGCGATCTGTGTTGGACTTGCGGCTGAACTTGCCACGGAACTTTGTGCCGAACCTTCCACCGAACTTTCCAAACTCACCCCACTTGTGATTAGGCGCTTCGATTCTGAAGACGCGGAAACAATCTTAGAAATTTTCTGCGCCGAGAGCCACTCTGGACTCAAAGGGTCAGTCGATTTACTTCGCTGGAATTGCGCGCTGCTGCTGTGCAAAGAGGCAGGTCGTCACCGAAGCTCCACATCTGCCGGACTTTCCAGCAGCTTGACAGAAAGCTCACAGATCGAGTGAGGGTTTTGGTTGCGAAAAACTCGAAGCCTCTTGTCTAATTAGACAGAATCAACAAGATGACTCGGAGGAAAAATGAAACGGCTTATCGCCCTGGCTATGGCATTGGTGTGTTTCACGGGGGGTGCTTCCGCACAAGATGCGCAGCACTTTTTAGTGCGAGAAAATGAATCCGATCAGCTTTCATTGATCGATTTTGAAGTGCAGTCGGGGGTGATGCCGAGACCCTCGCAACCCTATGATCGAGATCATCATTACGGACGATGGTTCGATGATCCCAACGATCAGGAATGTCAGAACACCCGCGCTAAAATTTTGATTCGCGATTCGCAAGTTCGTGTGACCTTCACGAATCCTCAGCGATGCACGGTTCGCGGTGGCGAATGGTTTGATGATTACACCGGAGATGTTTTTCGAAAAGCCTCTGACATTCAAATTGATCACATGGTGCCGCTTAAAAATTCCTACATCTCTGGGGGTTTTGCTTGGCCCAGCCAGAAGCGTTGTTTATACGCCAATTACTTGGGGTTCTCAGAACATCTCATCCCCGTTTCGGGAATCGAGAATCAAAAAAAATCAGATCACACTCCAGCCGAATACATGCCGCCGGCAAAAAGTTTTCGTTGCCGCTATCTTCACAATTGGTTGTTCATCAAGCTGGTGTGGCGTTTGCGGCTGAGTGCTGAAGAAAAATTTGCGATTGATCGCGAAGTTGAAAACAGCCATTGTGATCAATCTGAATTTCTGATTTCACGCGAAGACCTTGCGGAACAACGTCAGATCTTGCGCGAAAATGCCCACTACTGCGACGTACGTGGCGACGGAAAAATCATCATGCAACATCCGTTTCAAGCCGTTCCTCTAGATCCCTAGCTCAGGGTGATGGTCGGGATTTTTGAACATGAAACGAAATTAATTTGCTGCACACTTAAGCAGTTGCACATAATGTTTCATGACAAAAAAAATCGCATCACGGATGATCGTTTTGACAGTCGCTCTGTTAACTGCCTTCACTTTGAGTTTAACGGCGCAAGCCCTTCCCAAACCGGTCGAGGCACTGTTTCAAGAGGGAGATTTAATTTTTCAACGCTCGCAGAGCAGTCAAGCTCAAGCGATCTATGAAGCCACTGGATCTCACTGGACTCACGTAGGAATGCTGGTGAAAGAATCTGGTGTGTGGAAGGTTTACGAAGCCATTCAGCCAGTGACGGTGACTGGACTGGATCGTTGGGTGGGTCGCGGAGTCAGTGGCCACGTCAGAGTCATGCGTCCCAAAATTCTAGAGAGTGGCGCCATCGCTGAAAACGTTCGTAAGGTGAAAAAGGCCATGGCGACTTACTTTGGTAAGAGCTATGACATTTTTTTCGAGTGGTCTGACGACAAGATTTATTGCTCGGAGTTGGTCTACAAATCTTACGAGAGGGCGTTGGGAGTCCGGCTCGGTGATATTCAGCAGTGGAAAGATTTAAATCTCGAGGGTCCGGCGGTGAAAAAACTCATTCACGATCGCCTGACCAAGTATGGAAAAGAACTCGATCTTGAGCAGTTGATCATCACTCCGGTGGCCCAGATGGAATCAAACGAACTGCGCAAGATCTATGAATCTCCAGGATCAATTCCCTGAGTTGAGTTGCAACGGCTGGTTCAAGTGAAAACGGCGTGCCTGAGTTTCATTTGGTACGTGGGCCAGAACATTCAAACCATCGATTTGCAAGCGCGTGCCTTTCGCAAAAAACACACCCTGAGCATCATCGATCAACAGGGAGTGTTGACCCAATTTGCTGATGATCAAAGACTCCATCAGCGTCGCCGTCGGAGCTTGCTCAAGAGACGCTTTCAAAGTTTTCAATTGTTCCAAGTTGGCTTCTATCGCCAAAATCTTTTGTAAAGAAACCGTGGGATTGCGCCGACCTGAGAATTGCAGGGAGCGCAGAGTGGACTTTGCAATTTGTGGACGAGCTAAAAAAGTCTGACCTAAGCTTGGCAGCGCTTGCATGTTGCCGATCCGTACATAACCCCCATTTTGTTGGTGATCGTCTTTTGGGTAATCCTTCACTCGAAAGTAGTCACAGAACTCTGTGTAAGGCCCACGATTGGCGGTTTCGGGAGAGGTGATGATTTCACCAGAGCTGTCCATGTTCGTGGCTGGAGTGCCGCCGGGTTTGTGACTCCACAACCCATCGTCATCACGGCGATACCAGTGATAGTCCCATTCAGGAGCAACAACCAAGGCAATCAGGGTGTCGTCATTTTTACTGCCGAAAGGAAATTCATCTGTCGCTTGCAGGCCCAAGTCGGCTTTTGCGGCTTCGAGCACCGACTCGCAAGTCAAGCTGCTGTAAATTTTGTCGCTGGCTTCACCCGGTTGTGCAAACGAGTTGGTCGCGCGATTGGTGGAATAGTTGTAGCAGTTGTTGTTGTACAACGTCTGGCTGTCGTCATTCCAAAAGGAGAGTTGAATTTTCGGAACAACGGATTGCAAGGGGGTCGGGGGTGTCTCTTGTGCAAAAGCTGAATGAGAAAAAACCAAACCGAAACTCAAAGTCATTTGCAGCAATGCCATCTGCGTTGCTGTTCTTCCCACTAATGTCCTCACTAAAGCCATCGTGCATTCCCCCTCTGGAGTCCCCATTTTGGATGGACTCATTTTGACGCTACCGAACTACAAAAATCTGGCAAAGGGAAGATGATCTTACTCGCTTTTAATGCAATGCAGCCCAGGTCAAAACCAGCCCTACTTCAAGGTTTGCGAATGTAATTTATAAAGGCTGCCATACCAAGGACCACGCTGAGGGCATATCCTGCAAAACTCATGGCTGGCAGTCCCGCAACCAAAGGACCTTTTCCATCGATATAAATCATTGAAGCACTGACAATCAGGGCACCGATGATCAAACCGAGAAAAAGCAAATTGAACGAGGCCTCGATCGCCCTTTTGAGATCTTTAGAGTCGGTGAGCTGCAGTTTGAAAGCGTGATCAGGATTGTTGAGCTTGCGAAACAGCAAATTGATTTGACGAGGCAGGGTTGAAATCAGGTTTCTCGATTCCCGGGCTATTTGCGAGAGTTCATTGGCCAGCTTTTGGGGTTCAAAACTCTTTTGAACCAATTCGGAAGCCAGAGAAATGGCGTGCTCCAAAAAATCGAAATCTTTATCCAAGCTGCGCCCGACGCCCTCAATGTTGACGATGGATTTGAAAAACAGCATCAAGTCGGTCGGCACGACCAGTCCATATTTCGCGGCGATTCCCGACGACGACATCAGGAGCTTGCCAAGGTTTACATTTTTCAAAGACAAACCATAAAACGGCGCAATCAATTCACGCAGATCTTTTGCAAACAGATCTACGTTGACGCGTTCGTTGAAGGGCGCAATGTCGACGTATTCATAGGCCAGCCGTTCGTAGTCCTCTCGGGCCAAGGCTAGTAACATATGGGCAATCGACGTCTGAGTGCTAGGGTTGAGGCGACCAACCACCCCGAAGTCGATCAGGCCAATTTTGTTATCTGGGAAAACAAAAAAATTGCCGGCGTGCAAATCTCCGTGAAAAAGTCCGTCTTGAAAAACCATTTTGATGTACGCCCGCAGACCAATCTTAACTATGGCGGTGCCCTGAGTGCCCGGTTGGTTCAAGGCCCCGGGTTGTGAAAGTGGCAGCCCTTTCAGGGCTTCCATGACCAAAACTCGCTCGGTCGTGAGCTCCACATAAACTGCAGGAATTTTCACATCTGTTTCGGTTTCGAAGTTTTTTTGGAAGCGGCGAATGTTGTTGGCTTCGATGACAAAATTGGTTTCAAGATCCAACGTTCGAAAAAATTCGTGAACGATGCCAACTGGGTTTAGGGTTTTGCTGTCGGCGACATAGGTCTCGAGAAGTTCCGCGATAAAATACATGACGTTCAGATCGTCGTTGATCACACTGACAATGCCGGGCCGCTGAACTTTAACAACCACTTCTTCACCGCTGACCAGGCGAGCTTTGTGAACTTGGGCAATCGATGCTGAACCCATGGGGGATCTTTCAATGTCGGCAAAGATCTCTTGAAAACGATCTCCGTATTCTTCTCGCAAAACACCCAACACCGTTTCAAACTCGAGTGGGGCGACGCGATCATGAAGTCTTTTGAATTCGTTCACGTAGTCTTCGGGCACCAGATCAGGTCGGGAGGCCAGCAGTTGGCCAAACTTGACGAAGGTGGGCCCGAGCTCTTCGAAACTCAGTCGAACGCGTTCGGGAATGGACAGATGTTCAAGGCCCTCGCGAGGATTGAGGCGCGCCAAAATAAATTTCCCGAGATTGATTTTCTCGAGCAGCTGATAGAAACCGTGCCTAGCGAACACCCCGACGATTGTTCGCATTCTTGCTGCGTTCTTTAGCGTTCTTCCTATCGGATTTATCGGACGCATCCTTTTTCCTCTTCGCCTGGTGGTTTTGGATTCGCTCTTTCAGATGTTCATACAAAGTCTTTTTCTTTTTGGGACTCGCAGTTTTGACATCCTCCTCCTCAAGTCCCCTTAGTGACTTAGGGATTTCATTGCGCTGAGAGCGCTGACCCTCGGTGCGACCCTGCAATGTGCGGTGCGAACTTTTAATTTGCAATCCCGGTGGCGGTCCTCCGCTTCGGCGAACCGTTGATTTTTTAGTCTGTGGCCGACTAGATCGATCGGCAGAGGACTCATTGGCTGTGGAAGCCGTTTCGTCTTTGGCCCGAAATTGTTTTTCTTCAGGTCGACTGCGACCAGAATCGCGTCGTCCTGGTTTTCGTTTTTTCTCAGTTTGTTCGCTGCGATTTTTACGTCGCGGAGGTTTTCCTGATTTCTGGGCGCTGACCTCTTCCCGTTCGCCCTTGTTGCGACTTCGCGCGCTTGTTTGTCCAGATCGGGCGGATCGTTCGGTGGGCCGCTTGCCTCCGCGGCGGTTGGCGCTCGCTGATTTTTGCGATTCCTCGCGGTGAACTACGGTGCTGACACCTTTGTCATCCACGCTCATTCGCACAAAATTGATTTGTCCAGCTTCAACGTCGGTCTGAGAAATTTGAATGCGAATGGCATCCCCAATTGAAAAGCGAGTTCCTGTTTTTCGGTTGAACAGTGCCAGTCGCTCTTCATCAAACTCTAAGTACTCTTTGGCTAGGTCTTCAAGGCGGACTAAGCCGTCGATGTCAAATTCACGAAGTGAAACGAACACTCCAAATTTAACGACACTGGTGATCAGTCCATCAAATTCTTGACCCAAGTACTTTTGAACGAAGCGGGCTTTTTTGATGCTCATGATTTGGCGTTCGGCTTTGGCCGATCGCTGTTCGCAGGCCGAGAGGTGAG
This sequence comes from uncultured Pseudobdellovibrionaceae bacterium, assembly GCA_937900305.1. Lineage (GTDB taxonomy): Bacteria > Bdellovibrionota > Bdellovibrionia > Bdellovibrionales > Bdellovibrionaceae > CALCCV01. The sequence continues at coordinate 18,234 of CALCCV010000432.1, forward strand.
TCCCTGCGGTTTGCAAATCGTCGAGCTCGTAAGGTTTGTAACGAGAATTTCGGACGACCTGACTTTTCAACAATCTGTGAACGATCAAATCAGGGTAGCGGCGAATGGGTGAGGTGAAGTGCGTGTAGTGTTCAAAACCCAAACCAAAATGGCCCAAATTGTCTGCACTGTATTTCGCCTGATTCATACTTCGTAAAGTCAGAATATTTAAAATCGAACCGTGGGGTGTGCCTTCGAAGGCCTTCAGAGCTTTGCTCAGTTTTTTTTGAAGTCCTTCGCCGGCCAATTTTTCGTGGCCACCGAAAGTGGCGATGTACTTTTCTAAGTTTGCGATGGCATCAGCAAAAGGAGGTTCGTGAATTCGATACATGGCCGGAATTTTTCGATTCGACAGAAATTTTGCGACGGCCACATTGGCGGCGAGCATCAGCTCCTCAATCAGCTTGTGAGCGAACAGTCTTTCGGATTTGATGACGTCGACCGGAACTCCCATCGCGTCGATCTCCAGTGTGGTTTCGGGAATCTCTAATTCCATCGAACCTTCGCGCTGGCGTTTGGCCATCAATACCGTAGCCAATTGGGAACATCTCAGAATGACATCTTTGACACCGGCCAATTTTTCGCTGACTTGACCGTCAATCACCTCTTGAGCTTCGCCGTACGTTACACGGGCGTGACTTTCCATCACCGCTTCATAAAATGTGGAGTTGGTGCAGACGCCTTGAAAATCGAAATTCATATCGGCCACCAGGCACAAACGGGGCACGTGCGGATTCAGTGAGCATAAACCGTTGCTCAGAACTTCCGGCAACATCGGAACGACAAAGTTTGGAAAATAAACGCTCGTCCCGCGTTGATAAGCCTCGCGATCAATGGCCGATCCAGGTTGCACATAGTGGCTGACGTCGGCGATCGCAACTAGGCAGCGAAAGCCACTTCCATTTTGTTCAACAAAAACGGCGTCGTCGAAATCTTTCGCCGTTGCTCCGTCAATCGTGATCAAAGCGGTGTTTCGCAGATCTTTTCGCTGGGCAAAATCTTGAGGATCTGGATTTCCTTTGAGTGGCTTCGCCTCTCGCAAAACATCTTCAGGAAATGCATCTGGTATCTGTTGCATGGCGATCACGCGTTGGATGTCGGTCATCGGGCTGGAGGCATCCCCCAGCACTTTGGTGATTTCGCCCTCGAAGGAGGCCCCTTCACCAGGATAGCTGGTGATCAGAGCTTCAACGAGTTCCCCGGGTTTGGCATTTTGGCTGCTCTTGAGCGGCACTCTGAGGGCCTCGCCCCACGCCTTGGAATCATCAAAGATCACTCCAAACTGATCATTCATCAAATTGAAACGGCCGACCACTTTTTTGGTCTTCCGTTCAACGATGCGAACGATCTCGCCGCGAAATTTATCTTTTTGAAAACGATCTGGAGAGCTTTTCACTTCGACCTTGTCATTGGACATGGCCGACTTCATCTCTTGTTTGGGAATGTAGACATCGGGAAATTCTCGATCATCGGGAATGAAAAAGCCAAAACCATCGGGATGTCGTTTGATGGTGCCTTCGAGAAACTGTTTCTTTTTTTGAGTCATGTGCTCCTAGACTATCGGGGAATGGGAAGCACCGTCAACGCGTCCCTCAAAAGGGGCGGTCGTTGACAGTGAATCTAATGGGAATGAAATAATGGGTCATAAATAAGATATGGAAA
>CALCCV010000433.1 GCA_937900305.1 uncultured Pseudobdellovibrionaceae bacterium
ATATGAAAGGAAAGCTTAGCTTCCAAAAATTCGATCCAACTTTTAGTTTGGGGAAGAGGTCCTTTCTCACTCAATTCTCCAAAAAAAGGAAGTTGCACAGAGCTGATCAGAGAAAAAAGGCGACCAGCTATCGTCGCGAGATCTCCTCTTTCTGGCGTTGATAGATTGGACCAGTTGGATTCTAGATTTCTTCCAGGAAGCCGCTCGGTGATCAACACGTCAAAAGGGCTCACAGTTTTCGAATCATCAAGAATCACTTTCCGGGGTACAGGCACCTTTGTATCCCTCAGCAATTCGAAGGCGATTTTTTCTCGCTGATACTTTGGAAGATTTGGGTCTCGCGCGTTAAATCGAAAAACAAATGCATCGTCCACAAAAATGCAAGGATTCACCCAACCGGCATCGTCAATTGAGATTTGTCTCGCTGTTCCTAGCCTGTGTTTCGCCATCAGAGGTGCAACGGATTCTTTGCAACGTCTTTTGATTTCTAAATGATTTGGAGATCTCATTTGGTTTAATCTGTCTTTCTAGCAAATCCAGCGGCTGTGCCCTTTGGTGACCGCTTCAGTTGTGGATCGCAGTCAGCTACGTTTTGAAAGCTTAGCTTTTCATCGAAAAAGCGCTCAACCATTTCAATATCACCAGAAGGCAGCTGCGAAATTGCGGCGCTCAATAAAAATGGTTTTCTCATACTTTCTCCTCGGAGGCCTTCTTCCAAATCGTCACAAATAATTCAGTCCTGTCTGTAAGTTGATCTTTGGGAAAGCTATTTGCCCAAAAGTCACCATAGGATTTTTGAAAATACTCAACTTTGTCAAAGCCCAATCCATTTAATAACCGATGATCTGGATTTCTAAAGGTAGTCAGGAAGCCGTCGACTAATGTCACATTAAACTGAGTCATTCCTTTTTCGTCAGCAGCGACCAATTTCTTTCCAATAGCGGCGAGCCGATCTTTAACAATGCCTGGTTTAATCCTCTCAATACGATCTTTTGGTTCGCATGATACAAAATGTTTTCCATTAAAGTCGTTGAGTTGCTCTTGAGTTAGGTAGAGTCCAATTTCCGCTATACTCATAGATATTCTCCATTTTATTTAGCCATCCGAACGCCCAAGCGTTCTTTAAATTCGCCACCTTGTTCTGCGAAGAACGGTTGCAGACTAAGATGGCCAGAGAAAGGTTTGACCTTCGTGATTGATCCTGTCTCCGAGGTAGACCCCACAATTCCTATCCAGGTCTCTAGAGTCTCCTTCATAAACACACTCCTCTAGTCGTTATTGAGCTGACCCAACAACCTTGATCTTTTCGAAGCAGCCAGATGGATTAGTCCCTAATTTCTCACTTCTCCACGATCTAGTCAATTATGACGACTTTCCTGAGGACGTGAATGGCAAGTTCGACAACACGGTTATTCAAAAAGAAGAACTTGGATGAAGCTTCGCCTTGCAGTTAATGAGGCTGACAACAGATTTTGTCAGCTCTTTTGACGACCAATTCTTTCAAGCACAACGAAGTTTTAATGACCTCATGGACGGAGTTCCCACCGAAGTCTCGCAAGCCACCGGAGACGGAGCATACGATGCAAAAAATTGCTGGGACTGGACTGAAGAAAACCAAGTTCGAGGAGTCTTTCCACCCAAGAAAAATGCCAAGATTCAAGTTCACGGGAACACCAAGGAGAAAGCCACACAGCGAGATAGGCTTCTGCGACTTCGTCGCAAGCTTGGCAAAAAGCAGTGGAAAAAGAAAACCAAATATTCCCGCAGATCTATCGCGGAGACGGCGATGTATCGTTTTAAAACTCTATTAGGAGCAGATCTCAATTCCAGGTGGGTAGGAAATCAAATTGCCGAAGCCATCATCAAATGCAAAATCCTTAACCTGATGCCAACTCCCGCTGTTCTCTGAGGCCAAGTTGCGAATCAGCTTGGCGGCTTTGCCGCCGCTGATTCATGCAACAAGGCTAATAAAAAGTATAAAAAAGTATCAATGCTGTCCGGAGAAACAGGCTTATCTAATGATTGGGAAAATCAATCGGTTGCAGCTCTTACTCGAATCAGGTTTGATTTGTTTGCAGACAAAATCAAATCAACTCAAGATGGAGAGCGCAACCGAGTTCCAGGGTCAGGGCACTCTAGCTATGATGCATATGCATGGCCCGGATCTTTTTTAAGGAACTAACTCGATCATTTCAACGAATCCGCGCACTACATCAGGTATGATGAGAACCATTTTGCCGTCAGACAGAACGTGAACGATTCCTACATGGTCCCGATTGCTACCATCGTCGTAATCGGCATAGTTTCCTTTGTCAAAATCAAAGCCATAAGCGCCAACGAAAGCAAATCGGTTGGGAGTGACCAATGGGACTAACTTTCCTTGAAACTGTTGCGAGCCCGATCGTTTAGTTAAAATAAAATTCTCACCGTATTCCATTTTTGTGATGTCACATTTGAAAAATGGATAAACGATTTCGGTTGTATTGAAAGAGCCACTTCTTGCGGTTTGGATTTGGCGGCAAGAAAGGCCTTGCTCATAGAGTTCAACATATGTTGCTGGCGACGAAATCGTCTGAATTCGCAAGCGATTTGCAGTTGGAGCAATTCCCTGTACCAAGGTTTTGAGAAATTTTGGATCCAAAGTTCGCTTTAGAATTAATTTGTGACCGTTTTTCAAAAGCATATTGTCAATAGCTGCTCGGTCCTGCTCGTCCAATGTCATTTCGGGAGCCTGCTGGGCACTCTGCTCTTGGGGTGCTTTGCGCTGGCTGGCGATCGAAGGAGAAGTGACGCTCACCAGGGCGATAGAGGCGGCAATGGTCAATAATAAGGTCGTTTGCATAATGACTCCTTTAATAAAGTGATAGAACATCGATGAGTCAAATGTAGCTTAGGATCGATTTGTTTCCCACAGAGGGAGACTGAGAAATGCAACCTCAGCGGCGACAATTTTCGACACTGGATCCTCGTATTCGGCTTTATTCGTTACTTAGCAGCAAGATCGAATGAACCGTGTTTGGGCCGAGGAGGGCATTGATTGGCGTGCCGAGTGTAAAGACGATGGTTTCATTGATTTCGGTCAGTGCGTCGTCGATGATAGGAAACGTGAGAGTTCCGAGCACCTGGCCTGCGGGAATTGTGATTGTGCCGTCGGCGAGTGTGTAGTCGGCGGGTGCGACTGCGGTCGGATTTGCCGAGCCGCTCAAAGTGTATGGAACCGTCACATCGACAGGCGAGACACCGCCGGTGAGACGAATCGTGACAGTCGCCGTGCCGTTAACTTCGTTAATTGTTTGACCGGTGGTTGTAAAATCCACGACGACGCTCGGCTCGTTGTCTGAAATTTCTCCACTAGCTGTGGCTTGTCCCAACGCTCCTTGGCTGGGGTTTGAGATGGTGAGACTTAAATTTCGGGTTCCATCACCTGTCGTGTTTTCGATAGTCGGGACCGATACCGTTCCGTTTGTTTCGCCAGCGGGAATGATGAGGTCTCCGGATGTGGTTGTATAATCAACTCCTGCGATGGCTGTGCCGTTTGAGGTTGTGTAACTCACTTGCAAATCAGATTCGAGCTTCTCAGAGATTGAGATCGCAAAAACCAATGTTCCGCCTTCGGTGACGAGGGTGGCGTCAGTCACTGAAACAGTGAGAGGTTGGAAGAGTGGGTTTACACCAAAATTGCCAGAAATTTCGCTCAGATTCTCGGCGCAGCCAACGGCCAATAAAAAAATCAGCGGAAAAAATTTTATCAACCTATTCACGATGTTCACAATATTCACAATTTCATCTCGCTGTTCACTTCATCCTCAGGTCATGCTCACTTCAAGGTAAAGGTGCGGTGAGGTGACCATTTGGATTCGAATTGTTTGCGCTTGGCCCGAATGCGATAGAAGTACCTGCCATTGCTGAGGGGGCGCTCCATCAAAAATTGACCGGTCGGCGTCACAATTTTTTCGGTCAAGGGATCAAACTTCTCATTGGCCGAAATTTCCAGTTCGTAGCTTTCGGCATAACGAACCTCCTGCCATGAAAAAATAACTGGATTGTTGGTTGAAAGGCCAACGATTTCTACCTCAGGGTCGGGGAGCAAAACTTTTGGGGTCAAAAGTCTCAATTTCCGATTGTTTTTAAAAAAAATCGGATCAGAAAGTGGGCTGAGCGGTTGATCAAAATCATCAAGGTAGGCGACTTGAAAGCTGGCCGTTTCAAAGTCAGCAACTTTGACGGCTTCCTCGATTTCATTTTTTTCAACAATCCACTTCTTTAAAGGCTCATCGTCGCGAATGGCGATGGCCATAAATTTTTGACCTTCGGATGGTCCTTGCCAGGTGATTTTGAGCTTTGTGGTGCCTTTGGCGATATCGGTTGGCTCAAGCACCTCTTCGTCGAATCCTCTTTTGACGACCACGGAGTCTGGTGGGTTGAGTAGAAATTTGACGACGCCGGGCAGACTGGCGGGAGACCGTCGATCGTCTGTTCCTAGGGCCGTGACTCGCCAAGAATAAGTTCCGGGTTTTGGAATGTTCCACGCAATTGTGGTCTGTCCAGTTTGGAATTGAGCCAGTTTTTTTCCACCCACCTTAGGGCCCAGAAAAACTTCAACGAGGTAGTTTTGCGCGTTTTTGCTAGAGCTCCAGGCAAATTTAGCTTGGTCGGTCGAGGCCGTGGTCCTTCGCGCGCCACCGATGAGACTCTCGACATATTGATTTTTTAACTTAGGAGCGGTGAGCGCATCTTCTGGACTTTCGGCTCCGGCATTTTTGTCTGGGGCATTGGCCAGTTTCGCAGGACTCAGAGCTGCATTCTTTTTTTCCACTGGCTCGGGAGCAAAGAGTTTTTTCTTTAAAACCTCGGCCAGTTTTGGATTTGCTGTGGCTGCAGTGGCGCCAACGGTGAAATAATTTGAAATGCTCCATTGCGGTGAATTCTCGGTGGACCATAAGGCTCCGATTCGCAAAAAGTAGCTGCCCGGTTGAAGTGGAATGGATGCTGAGCGCTCGTGACCGAGTCGGGTCAACTGCACTGCATTTTCGGTGAATGATTCATTGTCAGAGATTTCAATTTGAAACTTTTTGGGATTTTGCTGAATAGACCACTTCAGGTCGATGGAAGTGAGCTGGTCGGCGAGGAGCGCAAAGTTGTGACCAAATTTCGGCGCGACGATCAACGGTGCTTTTTTTTCCACGACCGTAAAAGTTCCGACCGGATTTAGAGCGTTCGCTCCATTGCGTTCGGGAACCACTCGCCAAAAGTAACTCCCCTCGCTCAGATCGAGAAGTGTGTGGTTATTTTCTTTATTTAACTGCTTGGTCATCAGAATTTTTGTAAAGGCCGGGTCTTTTGAAATTTCAAGTGTTGCGGGAGTTTGACTGCGATTTTTCCAGGCGAAATCAACACGATCCTTAGAGTCCTTTACGACGATTTGCCCTTCGGCTGGCTTGAGCAGGTAGGAGTTGCGGACGGCTTTGACTAGACTTTCGCCGTTGAGAATCAAGGGAGTTTGCGCATTGGACTCGAGCGTTTGGCTTCCGATGGTGACGTTGGCGCTGCCTTTGCGAATTTCGATGGAAGATTCGCCCATTTCACTCGCGGTGTAACGCATTTTTGTGTCGTCCCGATTCGTTTTGATCTGAGCTGATCCTTTCGCGTTCGACAAGATGTAAGCCTGATTGCGATTGGATTCGAGTTCAATTGAACCACTTGCCAGGTTGATATTGACTTGGTTGTCCCGTTCGCCCAGGTGGACAAACGAATTGGGTCCTAAACGCAGTTTTGTCTGGTCTAAAAAACGAATTTGCAACGTGGAGTCGGTGCCGGTCCAGACATTGTCGCCGAGGGCTAAACTTTGGCCTTCGGTTGCATCCATCCAGATGGCGCTGCCGGGAGTTTTGCGCTTAACCCAGGACCGGACATCGAGAACTTCACCAATGATTCTTTCAGGCGGTGTATCAAGGGTTTCGCTGTAGCGAGAATATAAACCGAGACCCGCGGCAGATAGAGCCGCGCCCACTAGCGAAATGGACAATGTCATTTTCTCGATTTTTTTAAGCTTCATCCTTCTTACGTATCGGGACAAATGGTTGAATTGTGAAACATCTTTGGTGATCTTTTCAAAAAAAGTTGCCAAAATCAGTTATGCGTCTTTCCTTGAGATTTAAAATATTTGCTCTGTTGTTTGCGGTCTCGTTGGGTGTGATTGTGATCTTGACTTACGTCGGGGTTCGGGAATCAAAAACCGAAAAAATTGGACAGACGTTAGAGTCCAATCTCTTCGCCATTCGGACACTGGCGACTCAGATGAAATCTGAAATTGATTTTGTCAGGGAAAAAGGATTTTTATACTTACAAGATAGTGATCCGTCGTCGCCAAACGAGTTTCGATTGGCTAAACTCGATCCCAATTTGAAGGGTCTGTGGTTAGTGACCCTAGACCGAACGTCTCCAGATCCCGTGATTTCTCGAAGTTTGTATCCTGCCTCGAATAATTTTGAAATCGATGGCCAGCCTCTCCTGAATTCTGGGTTCCTGCAAAAGGTGATGACAGTGGGACAGGCTATTCATTTCAATAAAGACGTTAGTCGTTCGTGGTGGCTTGGTTTTCGACTGGCGCAGCCTCTGCAAGGTTCTCAGTTTTTGGTTATGAACCTGAAGAGTGCAAAGTTTTTAGATCTCATCAGTGTCACTGATATTTTTAATATTTATATCATTGATTTGGCGGCGAGAGAGGTTAAATTTTCGAAAGAAGATCGTTCCTCTTTTCGCTATGCGACCGACGCGAGCAGTTTAAAAAAAGTCGTCAGTGACGCACTTAAAAACGCTCAGGGTCTCTCCGAAGTGGAGTCTGGAAAGCAAAACTTAATTGTCACTTACTCTACGATTGGATTCGGCAATCATGTTCTCATTGGCGTGATCGATAAGGACAATCTATTCCAAGGCATTTATCGATATTTGAAAAAAATTTGGCTCTATGCCGCCATTATTTTATTTCTTGTCCTCGGGTTGAGTGTGTTGACGTCAGTCCAAATGACCCAAAAGTTGGAGGAGTTGAAAGCGGCGACAAAAAAGGTTTCAGAGGGAAATTTCAAATTAAATCTAGATACGAGTGCCGGGGACGAATTCGCTGACTTGGCCGATGGATTTAATAAAATGGGATTTGAAGTCAATCGCCTTTTGAGTCAGACAAAAGAAATCGTGCGAATGGAATCAGAGTTACAGACAGCCCACGCTGTTCAAAACAGCTTGTTCCCAGCTCAAGATTTATTGGATTCACGGTGTTCGATTGCGGGCCACTATACCCCGGCATCTGAATGTGGAGGCGACTGGTGGTATTACAATAAATTGGGAAATGATGTTACGATCTGGATCGGCGATGCCACCGGCCATGGAGTTTCGGCTGCGTTGGTGACCGCGGCTGTTCGGGCCTTGGCAACGATCGTTGAAGAAGAAGATATTCCATTGTCTGAATTGATCATGAAACTAAACCGGGTGGTCTATGCAGCTTCGCGGGGCGTGGTTAACATGACTTTTTTTGTCGCGCGACTCGATGTTCTTTCGGGAGTGATGCAATATGTGAATGCATCACATGATCCGCCGTTTTTGCTCCGTGCTGGCAATGTGCCCTCGAAAAAAACTTTTGAGCCATTGATGGAGTCTATCAGTCCTCGCCTCGGCGAAAGCTTAAAAAGTGTGTTCAAAGTTTCGCAGATCGATTTGCGTCCCGGTGATTCAATTTTGTTTTACACCGATGGCTTGTTTGAAGTTCGAAATTCTGAAGGTGCGCAGTGGATTGAACGAAATTTAATTTCGCTTTTAAAGGCCCATCAATCGGAGTTGTCTCGTCCTTCTGTTTTGCGAGATGTGATTGTGGACCATCTAAATGCGTTTAGGACCCACGCGCCCCTGGCGGATGATTTGACCTTCGCTTGCTTTTATTTTGGAGAAAGGTCTTAAGTGCCAGGCGCGGTAAACAGATGCAAAATCAAAGCTCAATGGGCCTTCTGTGCGGGATCGATGGTGGCGTTGGGAGTGGCTCAGGCTTTCGCGCAGTCCTCACCGACGGGTGCTCCGGCCGCCATTGTACCTGCCGTGGCGGCGCCACTGTCAGGAAATTCTGCGACGCTGACCAAGCCAGCAGATTCAGATTTGAGTTGGGGTGATCCGACTTTTTATCTCGATGAAAATGGAGTGACTCCCTTGATGGAAGTGCGAGTCACAGCGGGCTCCAAGTCTAAAGTTCGTGTCGACCCTCGGGGAATTGATTTCATCAATAAACAGAGAGAAGTCGAGCGACTTGGTTTAAAAAAAATTCTCTCGTCTCAAAATTCCAATAATTTGCTGGTTCAACGTGAGTATGTTTTCGTTTTTCGGGTGGAAGAGGGGTTGTATCAAATACCGTTCATTCTTCAAACGGGGGATGAGGGTTCTAAGCGACCGGTGCGCATTAGCGTCGTTGTTACGCCTGAGAAAATTAGTGAATTGAAAACACGTCACGAACAGATGTTGAGACAGAAAAGAAGTGAGCTGCAACTGACCTATGGATACCAATCCTCAAGTTATGGGTTGACCTCCGCAGAGGCCGGTACGGATCTGAAGTTTTCTTATCAGGGCCTGACAGATTGGAATTTGAATTATGGTTGGCGGACAGCAAGTGGTCGATTTCTTTTCTCTCAAATTCATTTTTCATCTCTCGGATTCAAATCGAGCGCCGAGGTCGAAGCGGCCACCGGTCAGGCCTACTGGGGAGAGGCGCGACTTCAATGGCTATTCCCAGTGATTTCGAACTGGGGTTACAGTGTTGGTGGCCAGGTGGGATTGATTCCGTTCATTGAACGAGAGTCAGATTCGCGCTCGCGGGCTGCAGTTAAAACCGCCATTGGCGAGGCCTTCGTTGGCGGTGTCAATTATGGTTTTGAGCGTGGGCGCTGGAGCTATCGTGGCAGTTTAGGTTTGAATTTATGGATTCCTCTGCAAAAACAGATACAGGTCTCTCCTCATTTTGAAATTCGGTACGTGCAGATGTACAACCTGCAACGTCGTGATTTTATCGGTGCGTGGGCGGGTATCGATGAACTTTCGACGAATCTTGAGAACGAGGATCCCCTGTTGATGGCTCCTTCGAAAAGTACGTCGCGATTGACTCGCTTCCTGTTCGGTCTGATTTTGTCACGAAGCTGGTAGAAATTTATCAACTGGAACACTTTCGTGTTGACCCTAGGCTTCGAAGTCTTGATCTTTCAAATTTCCTGATAAAACTTGCGTAAAGAGATCTGTTTCGATCTGATCGACTTTTTTGAGGGACGATCTCACTTTTTCCCGCAGACTTTGATTTTCGAGCAGGAGTTGCTTATTGCGATTGCGTGCGCTCTGAAGATCATCTACGGAGGATTGCCACAAGTGACAAGCTCCGTCCAACTCTTGACGAAGTTCCTCGTTGAGATTTTTAAGAAGCTCAATTTGGGCCCGCAATTCGTTGAAGTCCGTTAAACTTTTCCGCGACAAGGCGCGGAGGCGTCGAGAAAATTTGAGGCTAACTCCGATCACGAGTAAAATGGCCATGGCCACAAGCCAAATCCCAAAAATAGCTTTTGCATTTGATGTCAGACGTTGAGTTTGGAGGCTAGCCAGAAGGCTCAGAGATGGATGGAACTCGATGGTGATTTGTGCATCTTTGAATTCATTTTTTAGCTGAGTTTGCAGATGTCGTTTGAGTTGTTCGAGATACTCAGAATTCCAATATTTTTCATACAAAACACTCACGGCTAATGTGTTGTCAGCGATATTTTGTTCCACATTGCCGACAGTGAATTGGTTTGGATTTGCAGACTGCAAGACACTTTGGCTCAGCTCAAGGGCCTTGATGCTGGTCGGAGGTTTTCCGGGAGAAGCTTTGAAGCTGACCACCGCAGCCGTGAAAAGAATCGCCGTAATAAAAAGCCATTTTCGCCGAGAGATCCGCTGGAGAAGTTTCATGTTGCCATTTTATACTGGCGAAATGAGTTTGCAAAATTCTAACTTGGCAATTGGACCGACTTCCAGTCTAGCTTCTTGGCGAACCAGACCTTTCGGATCGCGACCAGACGAGTCCCTAGTCTGTAAAGCCAAAGCTCTAAAGCGCTGTTGTCGAAAGTCACTTAACTTTTTGTGATTTTGCGCCGAAGTGGAGGGCGTGAGGTATCTATGAATTTTGCAGGCATCATCGGCTTAATATCTATGGTTGCGATCGCAGCGTTTTCAATTCTGACGTCGACTAAGAACAAAGCTTTGTTCTTGGATGCACACGCCATCATCATCGTTATTGGTGGTACACTCACCGTGGCGCTTTTGTCATTTTCATTCAAGCGCTTATTTAATTCGTTAAAAATAGTGACTCGAAAGATGTTTGGCAAATCTCGATTGGATTATCTGGCGGTTATAAAAGAAATCGTTGAACTGTCGAATGCCTATCGGACGGATCCAAAAAGTTTGACTCAGAAGTTGAATGCAAAAAGCCACCCGTTTTTGGTCGATGGAATCAAGTTGATTTCAGATTATGGATTCAAAGACGACGAACTCGAAGACATTCTTGACAATGCGGTTCGTGGGAAACGAGTGCGCGATCAAGAGGAAGTGAAGGTTTGGCAAACCATCTCGCGGTTTCCACCGGCCTTTGGCTTGTTAGGAGCCACGTTAGGGATGATCGCGCTATTGCAAACGATTGGCGAACCCGGCGCTCAGGATCGCATTGGTCCCGCCATGGCGACTGCGTTGGTGGCGACTTTTTATGGTTTGATGGCAGCCAACTTGGTTCTTTTGCCGATCGCCGAAAAACTGTCTGATATTTCGAGCTCGGATCTGACGTTTCGATCGATCGTCAAAGAGGGTGTGATTCTCATCTCGCAAAAAAAGCATCCCCAATACATTGAAGAGTATTTGAAATCCTTTTTGTCGCCAAACCAAAGAAAAGCGGATGCCAAGTCGGGTGGCGGTGGTGCGGCTCCCGCTTCGACGCCTGCGGGAAAGGCTGCGTAATTTAAAATGGCACGACGACGCAAACACCACGAAGAACATAACGAGCACCCGATGGTGCACGACGAATCAAATTGGCTGGTTTCTTATGCCGATTTGATGACTCTTCTGTTTGGCTTTTTTATTTTGATGTATTCACTTTCAAGAGTTGACCAAGATAAATTTAAAATCGTCAGTCGTGAATTGGCTCAATACTTTGGCGGAAAGGTTCGGGACGACAAAGGTGCAACCATTCTTGTTACTGAAATTGAGAAACTCTTCGTTCATTCTTTTGTGGCGCAAGACATACCGGCAGAGGAGATGGCCTTCAGCGGTTCGGCCAAAAAAGAAACCGAAGGTGACAAACCTTATGAGGTTTCTCAAGCCGATGGAAACATACTTTTGAAATTTAAAGGATCTTATCTCTTCAACTCGGGATCCTCGCAATTGCGACCAGAAGTGGTTGGTCTGATGACCAGTCTTGCGAAAAAACTTTATCAAACCCAACGAGTAGATGAAGTGACCGTTGAAGGTCATACCGATGATTCACCGATCAATTCAGCGGTTTTTCCGAGCAACTGGGAACTCTCCGCGGCGCGGGCCAGTCGATTGGTTCGAGAATTTGAAACAGCCGGAATCGACGGAAAAAAATTGATCGCGAAGGGTTTGGGTTCTTCGCGCCCTGAGAAACCGAACCGAGACGAATCGGGAAAGGTCATTGCTGAAAATCAATCAGCCAATCGCAGAGTGATTGTGGCTATCAAGTTGCGCCCCGAAGACAAAGGTTTGCAGCCGGACTTAAAGGCTTATGTTGAGCCTCTCAAACTGGAAGAGGTGCCGACCGTCGAAAGACCGGCAGCCACCGCCGCTGACACTGGTGCCGCCATCGATGGACTCACTAAAGAGCAGGTGGAAGCCCGTCTGAAAGAGGCGCAGGATCAGCTGGTCACCGCTCAAAAAGAGCTCCGGGCTGCTGAAGACGAAAGAAAGAAAAAAGAAAAGCTAGCCGATCTCGAAGCCAAAATTCAAGAAATGGCACGAAAGACGGACGAAGCCAAGCGAAAGGCTCGTGAACTTTCGGCCCCACCAGCAGTGGATACGAACGCCAATACAAATACGAATACGAATACGAATACGAATGCGAATGCGAATAAAAATACTAATAGTAAGACGTTGAGAAAACCAGGCTCAAGCCCAGTCCTCGATAAGAAATAGTGTCGGTGGTGTTGCTGGACTGCGCACTCGCAGTCCGATAAGAAAATTCTGCGGCAAAGATCATATTTTGTGTGAATGGGTAGTCATAACCAACTCCCACGGCAAAATCATACATAAATGCACTGAACGAAAGTGGCGAGCCATCGGGAGTGTCATCGGCTTGTCGATTGAGATTGAAATTCACAGGTGTGAAACTGGCAAACGTAAAAACGCTTGGTTTTGAAACCTGCGTGACCGTACCGCCTTCACTGATTTCATAAGCAGAGGAAACTCCAAGTGGATAGAAGTATCCCGTAACTCCCGCGCCAGAGACGGGGAGTGCTCCGTATGCGCTGCCCATGTCGGCCAGAAAATGGATTCCAATCCTCGCGCGAAATGTCGGAAGTGTCCACAGCACCGTCGGCTGAAGTGTAAAACTCGGATTGAGGGGTTCATCACTGTATCGATCTCCCACCTGAAATTTCAATTGGTGGCTGCCGATGCGGGCCCGAAACTGCGGTGCCGTCTTCTGACTTTGAGCCAGGGCGGGGAGGGCAACCATCAAACCAATTCCTAAGACCAAATGTGAGAGAATCATTGTCTGCATGTCTAAAGATTATTCAAGAACTGACGATCTAGCAAGGTAAGATGAGACAAAACGGACTTGCCTCGAAATTCTGTGCTCTGGTTTTAGCGGTACTGACTATTGCAGTTTTACAGACTGGTTGTGCTGGTAAATATGTAATCAATAGCTATCCGTCAGGTGCGAAGGTCTATATTAAAGACGTTCAGACCAAGGAAAAGCAATTGCTGGGAGTGACTCCTCTCGCAATCAAAGAGCAATCAAACTTAGGCGATGTCTTTTTTGTTGAGTTTGAAAAAGAGAATTATTTTCCTAAAGAAGTTATGGTCAAGGTCAACGCAGGCGAATCGCTAACCTTGACCTCACGGCTCGACCCGCTCAATCCAGAGCGAACGGCGGGTACGGACGTTGCGAAAAAAGAGAACGATCAAAAACCGCAGCCCCAGCCAAATAAGGACGATCAAAAGAAAAAAGACTGGCAACTCGAAATTGATGATCTCAAACTCCGCGTAGCCCTTTTAGAAAATACATCAAACTTGCAAAAGGAAGCGATTTTTTCGGCACGTTTTAAAGGCGGACCGGCACAGTTTGATCGCGATGATCAAGACCGCATGGTGGGATGGCTTTTTGAAACACAACAGGCCATTATGAAAGGGCAGTACGACAAAGCGTCTGCGCTGCTAGACAAAGCGATTCAAACGGACGAGTATTCAGCGAATGCTTGGATGTTGAAGGGCTCAGTCTCTTACTTGCAAAAGGATTACCCAGGTGCCCGTAAGGCGTGGGAGCGCACACTTAAAATTGATCCATACAATAAATCGGCTTATAAATATTTGGCCGAGGTCTATAAACGCATGGGCGTGAATGAACTTCCGGCCCAAGGTCCACAAATGCGATATCCTTCGTCGCAGATTGAAATTGAAAAGCGCCAAAAGCGATAGCATGATGAGAAATGCTTTTGCCATTGATACGGTATATCTTCACTGCTTTCGTACCCATTTTGCTTGCGCCCTCCGCAATGGCCTATCTCACCTCTGATTTCCACGTGAACGCGGGCGGAATGGAATACAAACTCAAGCCGGGTTCGTCTGAACTGACCATCAGTTCCACATCGCTGATCGATTTTTCGTACAATTTGAATCAAGACAATTTAGATATGAGTTTCTTTTTAAACTTTGCCGAAACCGTCAGTTCGTCGCAAGGACCCCTGGCCTACACTCACCTGGCCACAGGCCTGCGATACTATCCTTTAGGTATCAATGGGCAACGCGTGATCTATGACAGCACAACTGAAGGTCGCCTGTTAAAACCATCTCCATTTGTGTCTGTGGCCTTTGGCGTTTCGAATTTTTCAGTGAAGGACATCAACTCCACAGAAGGATACTTCAATGCGGTCGGGTACGACGTTCTCGTGGCCGGTGGAGTCGAGGTCGTTTTGACTTCCGATATTTTTCTCACCGGGCAACTCGTCATTGTCCAAGGCATTCCCACCACCAATCCTCAAACTCAACTGAGTCTTAGCTATTCAGGAATGGCTCTGTTGTTTGGTCTTAAACTGACGTCGTTTTGACCCAAGGTCGGGATAAATCGATCAAAAATTGATAAATCTTGGCTAATTTTTTAGAACTCGCCTCAAATTGATTCGAAATCTGCCGATATATTCACTGATGGAAAATAGGGTCAAATTGTTTATTGTCGTCGGAATTGGGATAGCGCTCGTGAGCGGAGGCACCTTATTTTATTTTCAACGTTCAAAGAGCCTCCGAAAAAGCCAAGATCAGACTCGCATTCTCGAGTCTCTGCGTCGGCAGAGTGAGGCGTTCCAGCGTTCGCCGTTTCAAAAGGCACTGGAAGCAAAGGACGTCACAAAAGCTGTGGAGATCCTCGGCGTCACCAAAGATCCTGCAGCCCTCAGGCAGTCTTTTCAATCCACAGTTTCATACATCGACACTCATCCTGAAATGAAATTTTCGACCGAACAAGCGGCGATGATTTCGAAATTTTTGGTGAACTACATTCGGCAGAATCTTTTGGCTGTGGGCTCCGAGGCCGCAAAGGCAAAGGTTTTGGCGGCTCGATTGTTGTCTCGCCTCGTGCGAAACGTGGAGGCTTCTGACTTGCAAAGTGAAATTCTTGAGCTCGCTCAGGATTCGACGGTGGACGAATCGATGCGAGTGACTTTGATGGAAACGTTGGGAAATTTTGAAACGCTCAGTGACCAAAGCTTCGGTTTGTTAACAGACGCAATCCTCAGTAAAGATTCTGGTTACGCCCAATCGGCGCTTTTGATCAGCGAACAACTCAAAGATGAGACGCGTCGAAAGTTCCTGATCAATTGGCTCAATGAAAATGTAAATAAAATTTCGACCGTCAATCAGCCCCTAGCTTTTCGAATTTTTGCGACAAATTCGAAAGACTCCAGCCGAGTTGATCAACTCTTGGTGCAGAATCTTCGTCGCAAAGAAGAGGTCTGGCGGGACGCTTGCTTATCGGTCCTCGCCACGATCCCGTCGCCCGAACGCTACCGGAAAGATTTAGAAGTGATTGCGCAAAAAACTGAAAGTCCCGTGCTGCGCCAGCGCGCTGAAATTTTGTTGGCTGAACTGGGAAGGAAATCCAAATGAATCGACTGGCCTTGTTTCTCTTTTTTGTCAGCTTGAATGCCGCTGCTCAATTTGTTGAAGAGCAAAGTACACTTGAAAGCCTCTATGAGACCCGCGCCCGTGCGGTTTTGAATACTCTGTTGCGGACCAATGAATATTCAGTTGTGATTTCGGCAGACATTGACCGAAACCAAGCCAAACTCAAAGACTATGAAGAGCAAGTTGAGCTGCAATATCTCCCCGGTTTGCCAATGCCAGCGGATCCCGCGCACAGCCCGGCGACAAACACATTGCACGAATTGAAAAATCGAATCACAGTCGACGTTATTTTGGATCTGTCGGTGGCCAAAGAAAAAGAAGGTTTGGTCAAATCCCTATTGACCTCGAAATTGCATTTGGATGAAAGCAATGGTGACACTGTAACCATTCAAAGATCAGGGCTGAAGGAGCCCGTGGTCCCTCAGCCAGAAGCTGAACCTTCACTTCTTCCCGAATTTAGCTGGAAAATGTGGATCTTGGTTTTAATTCTTGGATTGAGTTTGTTGGCCGCAGCCGTCTTGTGGGCAAGTCGTCGACAACGCGCAAAAGCAGCCGAAGGCGAAAAAGAAAAAAGATCACCTGCACTTCCCGAAAATATGATTTGGCCGTTCGAAAATCCTCAGAAAGCAACGGCAGAAAAGCCAAAAGAAGAACCGCGAGTTTCGGTGGAACAGCTCTACCAAATGAAAGACAAATTTTTGACTTTGGTCACCCAAATTCCACAAATCAGTTCGCGCTCCCTCGCCGAATTCCTCGAAGAAGGCAGCGATGCAAAAGCCATTTTGGTTTTTGAACATTTGGGTTGGGATCTAGCGAAAAAATTGTTCCCGACGGTGCCACCCAGAGTTTGGGGTCGACTCGGAAGCAAAGTTCGTGGCCAGAACACCGCCCTGCCGTTAGAGTCCTACCTCGAGGCTTACGAAAACATGTATAAATTCTTGCTGTCTAGATTTTTGAATTCTCACTCTGACAACGAAAAAGACAATCCATTCGACTTTCTGTTTAAACTCACTAAATCTGAGAGACACCATATTTTAGCAGACGAATCGGCAAGCCACATCGCAACGATCAGTCTCTTTTGCAGCCGAGAAGAATTGGATCAGTTGACCGAAGAACTCACTCCAAAAATTCAATCGCAGCTTCCCATCGAAATTGCCAGACTTGAAACTTTGCCAGATTCAGCAATTAAATTGATCGCCAATAGCTTGAAAATGAAGCTGGATGAATTTCGCAAGGCTCCAGTTTTAGAAATGGACTCCATCGAAGTGGCTTCCAAACTCATTCGCTCCTACTCGCCAGAGCGCGAAGCGGAAGTGTTCAAAGAGATCGCGGCCAAATCGCCAGAGCAAGCGGATCGAATTCGCCGCAGAATTGTTCAGTTTGCGGACCTGACTCTGTATCCCGAAGACATTACGTCGGTGTCTCTAAACTATTTCGAAGTCGATGAAATCGCCAAAGTTTTGCAAGGAACAAATTCCGAACTTTCAGAATACGTGCTGAGTTTAATGCCGCCGAAGCGGGCGAATATGATTCGCATGGACATTCAAAGTCCCGCTACGAAAGCGTCGGGCTCTGAAGTGGCAAAACTTCGTCGGTCCATTGCACTGAAAATGGAAGAAATCATTCGGGGCAAAGGTTATACGATGGAAGATGTCTGGGCTGAGATCGACAAACAATACGCTTCAAAAAAATTGCGGGCTAGTGCTTAACGGACTGGCAGTTCATCGTAGCCCACGACACTTCTCGTTTTGTTTTAAAAATCAGTAGGGTTTCGTCGTTGCCCAACGCATACGAGCTCTGCAAATCATCTAAGTCCGATTCTGGTGAATTAAATTTAAGAAGATCTAAAGTTAAAACTGGCTTGGATTCATTGGATTCAGAGCTCTTCAGACGAAGTAGAAAAAAGTCGTTGGTAGCTAAAAAATTCCAAGATTTTTTTTTCAAAAGGGCCAGCGTCTCTTTCGGAATCTCATCTTGCTTTAAATCAAGTGGATTTTTTCGCAAAACAATTTGCGCAAGAGACTCTGTGTTCAGAGATTGGAGCTCCGTTGAATCGTTTTTTTCTGGTCGTGCAGTCAACAAACTCACCCGCGTTGAATTGGCTAGCCAGTCTGATTGAAGAGTTGCGAAGGTTCGATCTAAAAGCGGCACGATTCCTTGTAACTCGCCTATGGATTTGACGCTAATGGGCTGGCCCCGCACCGAAGAACCGACATCGTCCACCAGCAAAAAGTGGCGATTCTGTTGCGTGAGCAGAGTGGCAATTGCACTTTGTCCAGGCCGTGATTGCGGAATTTCGGTGAGTGACTCAGGCCGCGCGGACGCAACTATTGTGGGACAACGAAATGGCCAAAGGCCCTCAGGCGTGAACGTATATCCCAAATCGAAATGTCCCGGCGCCATTGCCGAATGAAAAAGATGAGGTCTGTCCAAATTGAGGATTCCCAGAAAACCGACGTCAGACCAGTAGAGGAGTTTTTCGTTACTCCACCCTACAAATTTTCCGGAGCTGAGATCTTGTCCACAAAATCCCAAAATCCGCTTGAGTTGGCTTTGATTTTCATCGATCTGGCCGAGGATGGACATCTGACGGGCCGAATTTTTCAAGTTAAAGACAAAATGGTGGCCGTCAAAAAAAGGCGTATCGGTCACGACGAAATCTTCGCTGCTCGAAAGACACGAGTGAGTTTTGGAGCCGGAACAAATGTAGGAAATTTCATTTTGCCGATACAGGCGCCAGGCATCGGTCTCTTTTTTTAAATAGGCCCGCACAAACTGCCCCAAGTGAGACACCTGCGTCCAAAGGACAAGGTTTCCGGCCACAGACTGCAATCCCAAAACCTGTTCACCCTCTTTTAGTTTTTGACGTGCATTCAGATGGCAAGTCAATTCGGCAGGCGTGGTTTTTGGATTTCGACCGTCATTTGCCGCAAAAAACTGATTCTCCCAGAGTGTTCCCACGGCCAACAAGCTGACCAATAAAAAAATACCTCCAATGAGCACCCAAAATATTTTGGGCAATGCAGATTTGGCTGAGTGGTCAGGCAAAGATGGCTCCTTCAGTTGGCATTCAAACACCGAATTTCTTTGATTCGCTTTTGTTCATCAACCAGAACTTTTTCAAAATAGCAATTGTCGTCCAAAAATAACTTATACTCTCCGACTTTTAAGACCACAGGAAAACCTGGAAGATGATTTCCCAAAATTTTCCCCTTTGCGTCGTAGACATAATATCCTTTTAGTTTCGGCGATTCCAGACTGAGGGCTCCTGCACCTAAAACACTATAAACATACGTGCCATTGGGATTCACTAGATAATTTTCCACAAAACTTTCATAAAAAGGATCTTTAAAAATTCTCAGCCGCCACCTTCCATTCGGGACTTTACTGGTGACATCACTCTTAAAAGATCTGACCACTTTCATATTTTTATCAAGGACCTCGACATTTAAAAGTTCGTCGAAAAATTTTACGGTGACATCTCCGGGACCCT
The DNA here is from genome assembly GCA_937900305.1 of uncultured Pseudobdellovibrionaceae bacterium. Lineage (GTDB taxonomy): Bacteria > Bdellovibrionota > Bdellovibrionia > Bdellovibrionales > Bdellovibrionaceae > CALCCV01. Next base: position 18,896 of record CALCCV010000433.1, read on the forward strand.
TGACCACCAATGTAACCACTTTTTTGGGAGGAATTTCAAATTCTTGAAAACGAAACTTTGGTTCCATCAAAACAACGGCCTGATACTTACCCGGTGGAACCTCCGCTCCCCATCCGGCAGTGAATGAGCGAAAAAATTTAAATTCATCGCCAACTTTTTGAAAAAGTTGGACTTGAGCCTGGGGATCCGGGCTCAGTACTCGAAGATTGATCCGATCTTTTTTGATATCGTCGTTGATTTTTTGGATGGCATTAAACAGTTCGTCTTCCGAATTGGCAACTGTTGTGTCTCCTAGACAAGAGATTTTTTTGAGAGACTCAGAGCCTGGCACGAAATCAATGGCCACCACATAAATTTTTAAATCTAGCTCGGGATTTTCTTTAATGTACTCGGCCATCTTGCAAGGATCGCCACCACAAGTCTCTTCACCGTCGGTGAAAACAACCATTCGCTTAGGCCCTTTGTAGGGTTTGAGATCATCTGAGCCGTCCTTGACACTTTGGTAAAGTGGAGTGCGACCGACGGGCATAAAACCCTTCACCGTGGATTCGATTCGATCCAGATTCTTTTCATCAAATTTAATTGCGAGTACGTTGTCATCACAGTCGTTTTTGCGATTGGCGCCGTAGGTTCTCAATCCCGTGGATGCTTTTTCTTGCCACTGATTGTCCATAAATTTAGACATCATTTTTTTCAGAAAAAACATTTTGGTTTTACCTTCGGCCAAATATTGACCCATGGAACCAGAGCTATCTACGATGATTTCAACTTTCGGCGGCGGTCCGCTGACATCTTTCTGAGCTTGGCTTTTGATTTCGGATTCCTGGCCCGTGGCAATTTCAGTTAGATTTTGAACCGGAGGTAGATAAAGATCGCTGCCTTTGAGAGTGTTGGCAGGAACAAAGTCTTTGGCGGATGGTGATTTCTTGTTTGAGGCCTCCTCGGCGGGCAAGGCCTCAGCTGAATTTGATGCTCCCTTTGAAATTTCATTCTGGGCTTTTGTCTGAATCGTCAGCGCAACCAATAAAATCAGAGCAAAGATTTTTAATTTCATCGATAGTTCCTCCTTAGCGAGGAGTTAAAAATTTTCCGATCCCATCTTCAAAGCGGATAGCAATCCCAATTGTGATATAAGAACGTTTTTCTGTGGAGCTG
>CALCCV010000434.1 GCA_937900305.1 uncultured Pseudobdellovibrionaceae bacterium
GAGATTGAGCAAAAAAATCGCCCGGGAGGGGAATCAGGCTGCGCGACATAGAGAGTCACCCGTGCAAATTTCACAGACCGCTGAGAATCAATTCCTCCGGCCCTCATCCCGAGTCTCATTCCAAATCCGGAGATGCAAGCATGTCCTCCAGTTTCAGGGGCGCTCGGCATCCAGCTCTCGCGAGTTCGGCCAAAGGACTTTGGTGAAATGTTCGTCGAAAGCGCGAGCAATCTCGAGACCTTTGTTGTTTTTTATCACGATTAAATTTTCATCATTTTTATCATTACCGCTGCTGCTCCAGTTTTGTGAGCCGACGATGAATTGTTGGGCGATGAATTCGGTGCCTGATTTTCGTAAGAGCAATCCGATCTTTTCGTGATTCTGTTTCCACGAACGGGCGTTGGTTTTGATGCGAATATTTGCTTTTTGGTTGAAGGGATTTTTTTGAAGAAGTGTGGCGTCTCCGGTGGAACCAATCCAAGAGCCCGGCCCGAAGGCTGTGGGGGAATCAAGGACCAGCTCAATTTTTACATCGCGAGAAGCAGCGAGTTGGAGAGCTCGGACGTACTCCTGGCCGGCGGCGCCGAACATCGAGATCCGCAAGATATCGCCAGATTTTGCCGAGTGAAGCATCGGAATGATGGCGCGGTGTTCACCATCATCGGTGGGCGAAAAATAGACTTTAAAATCGGTGTCGTCATCTGGTGTTTCGGTTTCGTTATTGAAACGAAAGAGTCGGTGGGTGTTGGGCAGTTTGGCAGAGTGAAAACGGCCATAGCGAAAGAGACCGCCATTAGGTCCCCGCACTTTTTCTGGCGACGGATTGCCTTGATCGTCCTGGAACGTATACATTTCATTGAATTCGTCGAGAAAGGTTTGAGCGATCTCGTTGTTGCGAATAAATACTCCCATGTTGGAATTTCGCTCGGTTCCCATGCACGTTTCGCTCACGTTGGCGGTGCCTGTCCAGAGACTGAGTTGGCCGCCATTGTCGAAGACAAAAAATTTATTGTGCATAATTCCGTCGTCTTTCCACTCAATGCGGCCTTTGGCGTCCTCGTCATTTTTAGAAACTTCCGCGTTTTTGGCCAGGGCTCTGATAAGACCTTGGGTTCCGCCGTTGTATTGGAAAGCCATGTTGGTTTTTTCGCCGATGGTTTGCTTTAAAATCCAGCGGGAGAGGTCGGCAGGATTGGTCGGCGTGTAGTAAGTCATAACAACGGGTTCTTTTTCGTCCTCGGGAAGACCTTCTTGATCAAATACGGCTTGAACATTCACACCTACGGCTTGACCATTCACACCAGCATTGATTTTTTCAATCAGGGCGCTGTACACGCCTTTCATGCTTTTTTGAATGTCGTCGATACCGAACACGGCCATCCGAATGGAGGAGATGCCCTCAGTTCGAATCTTATTTTCGAGTTTTGCCGCGAGTGTTTTACTGAAATCCACTTTGGCCTCGGGCACGAGAAATTGAGTGGTGAAATACCATTCGATATTGCCATCGAGCTTTGCATTGATGATCTTGACGTCGCCTAACTTGTCGTCTGGATTTTCGACGCGCATTTTGCTCGTTGGTATCAAAAGCGGTGTGCGCTCAAGGCATTCGTAATCTTCGGGATTTGCGCAATCGATGAACTGAGTGGACGAAGAGAGCAATCGGCTCAGCAATTCTTTGATATTGGTGTTTCGCGCGAGATTGATCTTGGCAGTTTCGAGCTGGCCGTCGGCGGGGATCTCCGAACTTCCAGACATCAAAAAAGCGAGGTACTTAGCAAGGCGTCGACTGAAATTTTTCAACTTCACTTCGTTTGCTTTTTCGTAGGTCTTTAATTTCATCACCCGGGCTTCGACGAGATTGAGAAACTCACCGCCATCCCCAGGAAGAGCTTCGATCCAATCCTCCGAGCTCTCGGCCGCTAAACTTCGGGAGATCGTTTGGGGTTGAGTGTGGGAACAGCCCAAAGCTAAGGTCGTCAAAACGGTGATTAAAACGGAAAGCCGAGATTGTTTAAAGAAATTTGTTTTCGTCATAGATTTCATCCTAAGCCAGCATGCAAAGCATGCAAACTATTTGCGATTTCAAGGACCTAGGAGTCTAGGTCATTTTGGAATTTCTCATTTTGGCGCACGCATTTGGATGGTGAGCTCGAACTGGTTCTCAATGCGGAGCTCAGACGAAATTGTTAAAAAGAATTGTGGAGAAGTTAGACAGAAAGTTTGATATTCTTGTCTTAGCAGTTTGTAAGTGGATATACACCTAATCCCCAGTGATTGGGCCATTGATTGTATTAGTGACCATCACCTTCTCATGCTCTCTTATTCGCCTGCTGTGTTGCATTTTTAATTTGTTCCGTTTTTAGGGGCTTTTCCGTCCGAAAGTTGCAGTTGTTTCCCGTTGTATAAAGTTGAAGTTGGTAGTTGGGAAAGCCCCATTTTTTTTGGCTAGATTGAATCACCGGAATGAACCTGATGACCAGCCTGACCAGAATAAACCTGAATAAAAAAGGCTCCGCGCGGGAGCCTTTTGTGTTGATGCTGGTGGTTGAAATTTTTATTTTTGAAACCAGAAGAATCCGAATCAGGCAATTCGAAATCAATCGAATGGGAAGGTCGGCTTAGGGCCAGCGGCCAGACTCTTCGCAAGTGTAGATGTCAGCATCGTTTTGAGTTCCTGGAACGTGGCAAGCTTTGCGGCGACCGATATTCCAGTCATCACAGCGAGTGCTACATGGCATTTCTCCGCCATTGTAGTTGCGATCTCGATACTCAAAGCGCCATTGATAGCTGGGTTGATAGCGTCGTCGGCAAACATAAATGTCGGCGTCGTTTTGAGTGCCTTGAATTCGGCAACCCATGGCTTGTCCTTCTGTGTAGCGATTGCAATCGCTTCCGCAAGAGAGCGAACCACCATTGTAGTTGCGATCTTTGTGAGAGTATTCCCACTGATAACCGCGTTCGTCTGTAACTCCGTCCGCATTTCCTTCAACGCCTTGTTGTTGAGCAGAATCTGCACCGCTTTGGATGGCTTCACCCTGAGCATTTGCAAATCCGCTGCAGCACAAGAGTGCGATCGCTAGTAGTTGATGTTTCATAAATCCCCCTTTTGTTGTTTTCGAGTTGTCTGCACGAGCTTGAAAAGCAAACAGCGTGCCTCCGGAATTGGTGGCAAAATTTCACTGTCCTTTGGTCTAGTTCGCCATGAAAGACGGCGAATAGTCACGACGAAAGAAGATCGTTCGTGAGTTTCGCAGATGGTTGTCATTTAGATCGGTGTCGATTTGCCGAAAGAATCCGAACGCGATGCAAGAAGTGGTGTCATTGAGAATTCATCCACTCTCGCGACACAATCAGACGCGCGCCTCGTTTGTAAGTTAAATAGGACCAAGCCCACTGCAACAAAACGGCGACTCGATTTTTAAATCCTATCAGAAAAAAAATGTGGACGACCAACCAGGCGAGCCAAGCTAGAAAACCAGATTGCCGCCATGACTTCACTTGCAACACGGCTTTTTTGCGCCCCACCGTCGCCATCATTCCTTTGTCCAAATACACAAAGGGCTTTAATTCGGTTCGGTCTAATCGCCGCAAAATTTGGCGAGCAGCGTGCCGTCCTTGCTGAAGGGCCACAGGTGCCAGTCCCGGGAGAGCAGTGCCCGTCTTTTGATCGACAAAATGCGCGAGGTCACCGATGACAAAAATATTTTCGGTCTGTAAGGCTCGCAAATTTTCATCCACCCTCACTCGGCCGCTCGCATCGAGCGGAGTCTGCAACAGCCGACCCAGTGGCGAAGGGGTGACTCCCGCTGCCCAAAATACACTCGGGGCGGCGATGAAATCTTGTCCCACTTTCACCCCTTCGGCACTCACTTCGGCCACTCGTGAACTCGTCCAAACTTGCACACCCAAATTTTCCAGATCCCGAGTGGCCCGGCGAGAAAGGCTTTCGTCAAACATGGATAAGATTCGGGCTCCGGCTTCAATCAAAATGATTCGGGCTCGCGTCGGATCAATGCGGCGAAAATCGCGACTCAGTGTCACGCGGCTCAGTTCGGCCAGGCTACCGGCCAGCTCGACGCCAGTGGGCCCGCCGCCCACGACGACAAAGGTGAGCGCGCGGCGAATCTCTTCGGGATTTGTTTTTTTTTCGGCCTCTTCGAAAGCCGAAAGAACTCGGCGTCGAATTTCTGTGGCTTGCTCAATGGTCTTTAAACCTGGAGCGTGCATTTGCCACTCGGGGTGACCAAAATACGAATGGCTCGAGCCAGTTGCTAAAATCAAATGATCGAAAAAAAACTGTAGGTTGTCGGCAGTTCTGACGAAATTTTTTTCGCGGTTGATTTCGAGAACCTCCGCCATGATCACTTCTACATTTTTATAATTGGATAAAACGGCACGAATCGGCATGGCAATGTCGGCGGGAGAAAGGCCTGCCGTTGCAACCTGATACAAGAGCGGTTGAAAGAGGTGATGATTTCGGCGATCAATCAGAAGAACCTGAACATCTTTTCGGTGGGCCAGAGCTTTCGCGGCCGCGAGCCCGCCAAACCCACCGCCCACTATGAGAATTTTTTGAGGTGAATTTTTTTGAGACTCCATGTGCGGAGTCTATTCTTAAAGCTCTCTCTGATCAAGACCGCGCTAGATGAAATGAAGGCTGACTGTTGATTCTCACGATATCCACATCAAAGCTTTCCGGCATCATTTGATCTTGCGTTTGATCGGGCTGACAACTTGGAAACTGGGGGTGCCTGGAGGTTGGACGTAATCCAAGTGCGGATCATACTGCGCAATCCGAGCGGGCTGACTGTAAACCCAAATGAATTTGTCGTTGTAATTCGATTTTCCTGGTGGCTCAGACCTTTGGTAGACAGCAAAGTGAGACCTGGCTTGCGCACCGATCACTTCTCGTTCTTTGCCGTCCCAGTTCTCTTCCTCCTCCAAACTCTGGCCAACGAAAGATGCCACCCAACGCGAAGCCTCAGCGGGTCTTGCTATTTCAAGCGGGTTGGGAATATCTGGACTCTGACAAAAATTGTGAGCGGTTTCGTTTTTGTAAGTCCAGCGGGCTCGCTCGTCCGACCATCCACTGGAAAGCAGACGATAAGTGTCGGCCGCAATCATCGTGGGTAACCAAGGTTCGTGGGCGGCGCTGTTGGTGCTCCGATCTGCCGGTGCTGAATCGGCATTCCAGCTACCCATCACAGTGATCGATTGACTGGAACCAATCGAAAGACCTTTGCCAAAAATGCGACCCTTGGTCGGATCCAGGTCATCCAGTCCTTTGCCGTTATAAACTCGAATTTGATTGATGTAGTTGAAGTTTGTTCCAATGCCTGGAACATAGGTCGCGCAGCTTGGAATTTTAAATGAACCTTGAGAGTCAAAGTTTTGACCCGCGAGGCTCGATGAGCAAAGCGGAAAGGGAAGTGATTCTTGCGACTCCGGCCCGGTCGCAGGAATCTGAGTTGCATCCGCGAAACTTCCGTGTGGAGTCCATTCGGGAACGAGAGACGTGTTATCAGGATCCGTTGTAAAACCGTGGGTCAGACTGTTTGGCGTGTTTGCATTTGCCCAACGATTGGCGACATAGATAAGACCATTGAACGATTTTCCGCCGCTAAAATAAGAACCGAGTTCACCTGGGGTGGTGTCGGTCATTGCTTCATAGAAGGCGCGCATGTTGATATTCATTGGCATCAATCTCGAGCGTGCGAGGCGGGTGTCGTCTTCAATTGGTTGTGCACAGCCCGGCATTGAAGTGCCAGGCCCCGGTTTTGTTCCATACCGAAGATTTGGACTGATAAATCCAGATCGGGTGGCGTTGAGAATTTGAGTGGAGTAAGGCATTGGCTCAGCAGCATCTGGTCCTTTGCATTCAAGTCCGCCACTCAAAGCACTGATAAAACCACATTTGCCGCCGGCGCAAGGGGTGGCGAGAACTTTCGTAGTGACCCCTTTGGGGTTGCAAAGAAGGCGACCTTCTGCCGGTGATTCAATATAATGCCCAGGTTCCCATGGCTGATCAGCCGTAGATGCAGCGACTTTTTTCAAGGCCCCGTAAGAAATGACTCCGACCTCGTTGGTATCAGAAATTCCCCATTCGCCTGAAGCTTGCAGTTCGTATCTATAAATTGAAAAACGCTTAGGAACTTTGTTGGCGGGCCACTCTTGGGCTTTTCCTTGCATTCGATTTCGAATTTGATTTTGACCAACATTTATCCCGTCCTGCATAAAATCGCCTGGGTGATCTGACCAGATGGGAATACCCGGCCAGTTGTCATTGTCGGTTTTATCGCGCATATACCAGACTCCATCAATGATGCGGATATCAGAGTTGTAGGACACTTTAAAAAGTTTGAGTTCTTTTGAATCTGTGTTGCGAACGGGGTCAATCAAGATTCTTATATTACCCACCGGGGAACATCGCTGGTCGGGCGTGCAGCCTTCTTTTGGAAAGTTGGAAGCACCTTTGATCTCTTCGGCGATTGTACCAACCTTACCCCACTGACCAGCCTGCACGGCCGCGGTTTGGGCCACGGGCAAGGAGAGCACGGGAACATTGTGGGAACTGTCGAGCAAGTGACCCTTCCAAGCGTCGAGTGCGTATTCAGCCCAGTCCTTGCCACTGCCCTCGCAGTTCCGGCAACCGTGACTTGCAGTTTCGAGGACTTGTTTAAATTTATCAAGCGGCACCGGAGCTCCGACAGCACCAGGTTCGAACTTGTCGACAAAATTCACAAAAAAGTTAGCAGTTCTTTTTTTGTTAAATAGGCAACCAGGCTGGCTGTTGAGAAGCACACGGCCCGCTGCTGTGATGACGTCGTAGTAGGCCGGGTCCCAAATGGGTTCGTTGCCGGCGCAGAAATTGACATTGGTATGAACTCGGCCTTTCACTTCGAGGTGAGATGCGACCGAGCCGCCGCCATTGAAGATGCCATCGAAGGAAATGAACTTAAACATCCCCACTTGGCTCACAGACAAAAACTGACTGACGTCAACTTTGATGTCACCCCCACCCAAGAAAGCGCTGGGTTTTAAAACTTGATAACTGGCTTTCAAAACAGTTTGAGGAGCCATCATGCCCCGAAAGGCAGAGCTGGCCACCAACGATTGCTCCATAGACCAGGCGAGTTCAATTTTGAAATTTGCTAACTTATAGAGAGATTTTTCTTGGTCGTCTTTTTCGAGAGCTAAACGCTCTGTCAGTTTCTCTTCGGCAATTTGGGCAAGTTCTTCAATTTTTGGTGAGACAGTGCGGACGTAATATTCTTGAGTGAGTTTAATCAAATACTGATTAAGTCCGCTCGCGATTGAGCGATCCATTTCAAAGTCCTTTTTGCCTGACACTTGATCACTCATATTGTTGGTGATCAAATACCCTGAAAGGGTGAACGCAACTGATGCCACCATGACGAGACTCACGGTCATCATAGTGGAAAAACCACCTTGCTTCGACAGCGTTCTAAAAGACATAGATCACTCCTTAGACCGAATCCAAAGAGAATGGATCGTCCCCAATTCTCCTCCCCTACTATCGTCGGTCTCAGGTGAAACTTGAACCATCCAAAATCATCAATTTGACTCGCTACGAGGCAGCGTCTCTCGTTTCGACAGCTGTCTGTTCTGTGCTCGAAACCAGGATATTTTTGTGTCGGGACCGTCTAAATTTGCGATCAAAATTTTTTAGTGTGACGGGGATGGGTTTCAAAATAAGTGACTCAAAATTTGACGACACTGAAAAGTCTACCATGGCATTTTGCACCTTTTACGCGGAGGTTCTCTGGGGAGTGGAATGTGTCCTGCATAGGTGTCAGATTGGGGAGGTGGGGCGTGATCATCGTGCGTAGTCTTGGCTGCCTGACGGTTGCAGTTTTAAGTTTGAGTTTGGGCGCTTGTGGGTTTCACGTTGGCAACGATGGACTGTATGACGATCCTGAAGGATTAAACACAACAGCAACGGCCTGGCAGCAGCTGCCGGAAGCTCTTAAAAAGAATTTTATTTTTTTTCCGGTGACAGGTCCTCATCATTTTCAAGATGACTGGGGCGCTGCTCGAGCTGGTCATCGCCACATCGGTATCGATATCATGGCTGCGAAAATGACTCCCATCATCGCAGTGGTGGCTGGCACGGTTGCCTGGGTCCGCGACCAAAAAGGCGGGGAGTGCTGCTATCTAGCGATCGATCACAAAAATGACTTTCAAACTCGGTACATCCACTTGAACAATGACACTCCAGGCACCGACGACGGTCAAGTCGTGGGAATTTCACCAGGGCTTCGTGCCGGCCAAACGGTTCGCGCTGGCGAAATCATTGGCTGGGTTGGAGATAGTGGAAATGCCGAGGCGACGGCACCGCATCTTCATTTTGAAGTTTGGTACCAAAAGCGGCCGATGAATCCTTATAAATTTTTGGTGAATGCCAAACACGTGTCGCCGCTGACGAAATGATGGGACGAAGTTCGTATCTTTTTTTACCCTGTGGTGAGCATTCCGCTCGCAACTCCCGAAACAGATTCTCTGAGTAGGGGAATATTCCGATTCTTCAGAGCCAAGGTTTGCAAGACATTGAGTGGTGATATCAGTGGTGAGCGCAACGCGATGCTTTTGCCCAACCACGGGCGATGCCATAAAAGATCTCTCTTTCCACTCAAACTGCGGACAAATTTTTCCGCCCGAACTTTTTCAGATTTCAAAAATTTCTTGTAGGACTCTATTTGTTGCCGAGGCAGATCCGAATTTTCAAGGTAGAAAAAAAAGATCGGGAGTTCGACTTTGGCCAGCGTGAAACCAAGGACTTTTACATAGCTGCGAAAGAGGGAGTCGTTTTTGAAAAGTTTTTTATAAGCTAATTTTTCCTTTTTTGAAGTTTTCGCCCAAAAGGTGCCGACACCAATCCACGTCGGCATCAGAAGGCGAGTTTGCGTCCAGCACAAGACCCACGGGATGGCTCGCAAAGAACCTAGTGAAAATGTGGTTGACCGCTTACTGGGCCGAGAGCCCATTTTGAGATTTTGCAAAAATGGATAGGGCGTCGCTTTTGCCACCAAATTTAAAAAATCGGGAGAGGCAACAAACGTTCGATAGGATGTTTGCATTTCTGTAGCCAATTTTTTTAGAAGCTGCGCCTCGGACTCCGTTCTTTGTTTCCGGTGCGCGTGACTTTTGACGAAACTCAATTGTTGAATCTGACTTCGCAGGATCTCGGGTTGGCTGTAGGTTCGATAAATCATTTCTCCCTGGATGGTCATTTTAACGTTTTGAAAAACCGAAGCTGGCCACCACTCAGTCTGCTCTTCAACCGATCCGCCCCCTCGTTCCACGCTACCCCCTGAGCCATGAAAAAAAACGGGGCGAAGTCCTCTTTGCCGAATCAGAGGATCGAGTTCACGAAGGGATTGGTCGATCAGGAACTTGGATGAAAACACCCCATTTTCTTTGGCTGAATCTGAATATCCCAACATCACTTCGAATTTTCCACCCCAATTTTTTTTCATCCTCTGCCGAATCGCGGGAGAACGAAGGGTTTTGCGAAGGATGGATTGGGCACTTTCAAGGGCACTGGCACTCTCAAAAAGTGGAATAATTGGAAGTCGATCATTGCCAAGTTCTCGGCGCGCGAGGCTCATGGCCGTTAGGATGTCTTCGTCGCTTTCCGTGCGAGAAATCACAAATCCTCGCACGTACCCCTTCACGTCTCCTCCTTTGGCGATATCGCGCACGGCTCGTAGCATTTTGACAATCGCCGCGTTTTTCTTGGGTCCGGTGGCTTCGTGGACGAGCGTCGAGTCTTCGCGGAGTTCGAGTGGCATAACTAAACTTGGAAACAAAAACAAAAGGTCCCGAATCTGTTGTAAGCTTTGTGAGGGCCCTTTGATGACTTTGTTAAAAAGGGTGTCGGCTTTCTGAAGACTCTCGATAAATCTCGAAACTCGCTTCGCATCGCCAACGTCAACTTTCTTGAGATCCTTGGCGTTGTCAAAAATTTCGGTGCAGGAATTTAAAAGCCGCTGGCGATCAGCATCGGCCAGCCTGCGAGAGTGGAGGAGAAGGTGCACGGCCTCTCGGTGCTCTTCGAGGCGATGGTGAACCCACTGAAGAATTTTGACTCGCGACTTCTGAAGGCTCGCGAGCAAAGTCTTTTCGTTGACACCTGGATGGCCGTCTTTGTCACCGCCCACCCATGTTCGCAAATAAAAGGGTCTGTTCGAGCGACTGTAGGAAACTAAAGTCGTTAAAATATTTTCGTTGAGAGCCAATGAAAAAATATAGTCAGCTTCGTCTTCGACAGAAGGTTTTTTTTGCTTTGCTAAACTGCATTGCCAAAGCAATCGCAGCTCCGAAAGAAGCAAGACGGCGTGATGTTCTCGGCTTTCTAATAACTCGCGAGCCAACAAATCTTGAATTCGCAATATGACACTCAAAAACAAAGGGTCACGCGATTCGGTTGGGTGCGCTGTCAAAACGTGTGTGAGCTTGCCACCTTCGATAAATGGAGCGGTTTCAGGCGATGTGGTCTGGCGAAGTCGATGGCAGCGATAGGCAGACTCGCAGGTGTTGATAAGCTCAAGCATCAGTGCGAAGGCATGACCAATTTCCCATTGTTCATCGCCGCTCAATTTAGCGAGCTCCTTTTGCAGCGCCTGCAAACCCACAAGCGATTGTCCCTTAGGCGATTTGACCAACACACGAATTCTTTCGATACGGCGAAATTTCGAGGTCCCTAACTGTCCACGAATTTGTTGGCCCAGAAGACGGACAGACCAGTCCACAAGGCGAGTGAGTTCCTTTGGCAAGTTTTGATTTTTAGAGCTCGCTGCAATTGATTTCATTGGGGCCTTTCTGGCTCGAGGCTCTGTGATAGCAGCTCGTTTCGCAGACGTCACCAAAGGCCTGAGATTCTTCGGTAAGGCTTGTTACATAAGAATTCTCGGAGTTATGGTCTGTCACCAGACAGTGGCAACCTTTTCGCAGTCCCAAAATATTTTGATACTCGCTATTCAAATTTTTTTCCTTCAGTTCCGCCAAAAGTTTTTGGTCGGGAAAAAGACTAAAATTCGCTGGCCCAGCCTTGTCAGGTTTTGGAGAGAACGCAAAAATAGATATCAATGTTAACGATGAAAAGTACCTGTTGGCCAAAGTGGAAGTGCTTCTTAGTGGTTTCGATGCTAGGTCTGGCGATCTCCGGATTAGCAAAGGCAGAAATACCTTATCAGGCGGTGGGAAAAATAACAGTTTCGAACATCTCGCGCTTAGGTTTGCCGGTGGGCAACGTCGGCACTGGAATTTTAGTCAGCCACGAAGGTTATTTTCTAACAAATTTCCACAATATCGTTGGTTGCTTTCGCGCTGAAAACGAAAATCCACGTCGGCAACCTGCCTCACTGGTTGGACGACCTTGCCGAGCCAAAGTGACCATTGATTTTGTCAATGCAAAGGTCCCGATTCAAATTCACGAATTTACGATCGTCAACTTGGGATCCATAGGTATTGATTTAGATCAACACCTTTACCGGGATTGGGCCGTACTCAAAATTTCTCACCCCAAGCTCCGTCAAATACCTCTGCCAAAGATTGCTGATCAAAATGAAAATGATGGAGATATTCGAATTTTAGGTTTTCCGGCCCAACCGGTGGGTTCCGTAGTCAAAGTCGGCACTGACATGCGCCTAACAGCCGGTCGCTTAGTGGATTACCAAAAGACAATGGCCAACTGGGTGAAAATCTATAGCGCCTTGGCCTTGAACGTCACTCAGTTTCAAGATCTGCTCTTAACCGTGAAGCGGAACTTTTTCAGAGACAACGAAAGTCTGTTTCACAATGCTCCGATCTTTCCGGGTTACAGCGGTGGCCCCATCTTCAATGGCAAAGATGAGATGATCGGCATCACCTGGGGCTCCTTAACTGTGTGGAATGAAGACTACGGACCAATGCCTCACGAGCAACTCGGCCTCGATTTTCGCCGCCCCGAAAAACTCAGTAACCAACTCGCAACGGGCCTCCGCGCCTCGGCGATCATGAAACGCCTGTAACTACATGGAACACTTTGGTGTTGCAAAGCTCTTAAGTGTCTCTTGAGTGTCTAAGTTAAATTCTTCAACGCCAAAGTATTCCAGTTTTATCATTTCAAGTATTTGTCGATGATTTTTTGGTAACTTCCGTCGGCTTTGATGGTGGCGAGCGTGGAGTTGAAGGCAGTGACGATTTCTTTATTTATGCTTTTTTTACTAAACATAAAGAAAAGTGTATCTTGGCCGACGTTCACCGGATGAATTTCCAGTTGGTCGATGGAGCCGTCTTTTTTTGCTAGAGGCCGATAGGTGAACTCGTTGACCAAAATTCCTTGAACTCGGCCAGCCATCAATTTTTTGAGACTCTGTTCTTCGTCGTTGGCTTCTTCGATGATGGCCTTGAAGGCGGGCAGTTTGATGGCGGCGGTGTAGATGTCGCCGTACTCGTAGGAGCGACTGACGCCCAACTTAAATTTCGGAACTTTTGCGAGGTCCGCGAGATTTGCGATTTTGATTTTTGAAGATTCGCCTTTTTTCATTAAAAGAACATTTCTGACCGTCACATAGGGTTCGCTGAAATAGGCAAAGGCTTCGCGCTCTGTGGTTTTTGAAGCGCTGGGGGTGATGTGCACATCACCGTTTTGAATGCCGGCGAGCAGGCGGGGCCATGGGATTTGTACAAAAGTGAATTTGCAATTCATCTTGCCGAGAATTTCTTTGGTGAGATCAAAATCAATTCCGGTGTAATCGCCTTTGGCAGTTTTCATCTGAAAGGGCGCGTAGGGTTCCCACCCCAATTTGATATCGGAAGGGCAGCTGGCTGCGCCGGAGTTCAATGACCAAATTGTCATCCCCGTTAAAACAAAAAATCGAATTCGTTTCATACTCTCCCCGAAGTTCCTGCAATTGAGGTTGGTGTTTTCCTATCATCCATCGTTAACCCTTTTGTCGAGAAGTCAAGGGTCCATGAAGAATCGAATGTTCTAGTCCAAGGTCGATGAGGTTGTGTCCAATTCGCCAGTCAGTTAATCTTTTCATATGGCATTGCCTTTTGAAGTTAGAGATCCCTTTCCTTTGGTTGATTTGAATCTTCATTCCCATCGTGAAATTCAAGTTCATTCCAAGGCAGTTGATGAATGGTTAGGATTTGAACTATTGCCAGTCGAATCAAAAATTGAAAAGTTTGGATGCCGTCGCCGACCGAATGCGGCTCAAGGCATCCAAAATCTTTGGGCGGGTTTGGATCCTCAGGATTTGCAAACCCCCTATGTGGAATTGCGCGCTATTTTGGCGGCGCTTCCGCTGCCGTTGGCAGCGAGAATCGTTGATTTCGGTAGTGCTTACGGGCGACTTGGATTTGTGATGGCTCGGCATTTGCCAAGTGCTGAATTTCTTGGCTTTGAATTTGTCGGTGAAAGAGTTCTTGAGTTCGAGAGAGTTAAAGCACGTCACAATTTGAAGCGAGCACAGGTTCGCCATGCCGATCTCACCTCGTCGGCTTTTGCCTTGCCCGAAGCGGATTGCTATTTCATCTATGATTTTGGACATCGCTCGGCGATTGAGCGCATCCTTTCTCTTTTGAGAATTCGGGCGGAGCGTTTGGATTTTTATCTCGTCGCTCGTGGTCGTCAGTCCTTGTATTCGCTCGATGGCATTCACGCCAGTTGGGCCGTCAAAGCTAGTTCTGTGATTACGGCCCGCACTCAGCTCTATCGCTGCGGCCCTGGCCATCAAGAAATATTGAGAGACAAAGTGCAAAACAAAGAACTTGAATTGACGGTTTCTAAGCGTTCTCTGGGCGAAGTCTTTGCGAGACCAAATTCTAAAAATTCCTAAATCATTTGAGAACATATTTCTCAGCTCAGGATATATTTCTGGGTATGAAGATTGTGTGAACGATGCAACAATTCGCTGTGGCTCGATCGCTGCAAAGGCGCTGTCGCGTTGTTTAGCGCGATTTGCAATCAACAAAATAAAAAAAATATAAAAAATTTTTTGGACAAAGCGATTCTTTTGGCGAAGACTATTTTTCGTCGTTTGAAAAGTGAAGATTCAGTAGGGGGTTTTTATGAATCTGATTCGCGCGTTTCAAGAGGGTGGACCCTTCATGTTCGTCATTTTGGCATTTGGCCTCTTGACGATCTTTTTTATTTTTGAACGTTGGAAAAGTTTGTATCGCGGCATAAGCGTCGCTCCGAGTGAACTGAAAAACTCGATGAAGGAGGCACTTCGTCGTGGTGATCTGACTCAAGCTGAACGCTTAGCGCTGCAAACGCCTTCAGTGCTTGGCAAAATTGTGGCTCGAGGTTGCTCAGTTCGTTTGAATGGCGGCTCTGATGAAGAGGTTCAAGCGAGAATGGATGAAGAGCTCAGTGAACAAATCCACAAGATGGATCGGCGCACAAGTTTTCTCGCCGTTTTCGGAAATGTCTCCACCCTCGTGGGACTTCTCGGCACCATTTCGGGCATGATTCATTCCTTTAGTGCCGTTGCGAAAGCCAGTCCGATGGATCGGGCGACGCTCCTCAGTTTGGGCATTTCGGAAGCCATGAATTGCACGGCTTTCGGTTTGATTGTGGCGGTGCCTGCGCTCATTGCTTATGCCATCTTTCAAAATCGCACTGAGCATCGCGTCCAGTCGCTGACCAATGCGGCCACCGAGTTATTCAATGATTTGATTTTCCACTTTGATCAGCGAGTAGCGCTCAACAAAGCGAGTTCGCGTCGCGTGGCCGGCAGTCCTCAAGAGGTCATTCAATAAAGGGGGTGAGCTTGTGGGTGTTTCCGTCAATCAGGGCCAGGGCGGCAAGCGGTCTCTCGACGCTGAACTGAACCTCGTTCCATTCATTGATTTGTTGTCGATGTGCATTTGTTTTTTATTGATGACTGCTGTGTGGCTTGAGATTGGGGCCATTCAGATTCATCAACTTTTCGGATCAAAGCCAGCGGCGGCAGACGAAAAAAAAACGGTGGAAGTGAAAATTCGTTGGCTCTCTGAATCCAAATTGCTCGCCGAGTTTGTGCGAGATGGCCAAGTTGTCCAACAGTTTGAGGCCACAGGAGCAACGCCGGTGGAAATGAAAGCTTCACTCGACACGCACATGAATCAAGTCATAGGTCCGCTGGGATTCGCGGGCGCGGATGGCTTGGAGATGATTGGTAAGGTGCATTCGAATTCTCGAATCAGTTACGGTGATGTCATCAGTGTGTTGGACGTTCTAAAAAGTTTTGGGGTGGGAAGCCTCGCTCTTTTGCCCGAGGAGGGTTGAACATGTCACTCGGGTCAAAAAAATTACAGACAGGAAGTTTCGTTCATCATCTCACGTCACGATCGCGGCGAGGCAGCAAGTTGCGGCGAACAGTGATTGCGGGGCTGATGCTAACGTCGATGGTAGATATGTTCAGTCTCCTGGTGATTTTTCTTCTTCAATCCTTTTCAAATTCACCCGAGGTGGTGACTTTGCAAAAAGGTCTCGTCCTGCCATCGGCGATGAGCACAAGTGCCTCTAAAGATGCCCCGGTGCTGGCTGTTAGCAATGAGGATGTGATTCTCGATCAGATCAATTTTGGGAATGCGTCCATCGTGGCTAAAAATCCAACGGCGCTGGCCAAAAAACTTTTTGAAATCAAACAGTCTTGGGAGACCGCTCATCCCAATGAAGAATTTGCTGGGGATATTCATCTCCAGGCTGATAAAGGTCTGCCATCTTCGCTCGTGACACAATTTGTGCAGGTTTTAGTGAACCAAGGGTTTTCTTCGGTGAATCTTGCAGTTGTGGGAGCATCGCGATGACGTTCGCCAAATATCAACGGCGACTTTTTGAGATCTGTTTTTTTTCTTTGGCGCTGGGTTCGGTCAGTCATGCCATTCAGCGTGAGCATGTGTTGAAAGAAGCTGAAAGTCTGTACCAGGGGCTCAAAGAAAACGATAAAGTTCGCCCCGGATTGGCGCTTCGCTATGCGGATCTTTTATTTGATTCGGCCATCGAACTTTCGGGAAGTCTTCAGACCACCGAAAAAGACATGGATCAGGCGGATCGTTACCGGCAAGCGGCGAAAAGTTTGTACGAAAATATACTAACGGGATTTGGTGGAAAGTTTCCTCGTCCCTCAGCTCCACACGTGGTGCGAATGGAGTTTCAATTGGCTCGAATCGCCGTGGCCATGGGCGACACTCCGCGCGCGCTAGGACTCTGGCGCGAGCTCAGTCAACAAAAGATAACGCCTGCCATTCGCACCGAAAGTCAGCTGCACTTGGCAGAGCATCTCGAGTTGTCGATGGACGCAAAGGTTTTGCAAGAAGCTAAAAATCTCTACACTTTGGTGTTGGCAGAGGTGGGGGAAAGTCCGATTGCTCCCTACGTCAATCATCGTTTAGGTTGGACGGAATACCGCTTAGGTTCGGCGGATCGCGCGATCATTCCGTTGAAATTCGCCATCGCTAAAGCCGACGCAAATTCGAAACCTGAAATCTTTGCGGATCTGGTTTTATTCCATTCGCGCTCAAGTCTCGCACCTCAGCAGGCGTTGGCGGATCTGCAAAAGATGGCGGGTGAATATAAATTGTCAGATCCCATTCAATCTCTGGCCCTTGCCTATGCCGAGGCTGATCGCCCTACACAACAAGTTCAGCTTCTGCAAATCATGGAGAAAGAAAATCCTTCTCTGGGCGCTCGAATTGAATTGCTCGATTTGTATGTGAAAGATGCGCGCTACCAGGACTATGAAAATTTAGCTCGCGACACCAACCTGAAGCTTTCTTCCGACGGATTGAATCGCACTTTGAAATCGGCGAGCGAAGGCACGCTTCTCAATCTCGCGGCCCACTGGGATGGTGAGCGACGAGCAAAAAAAGAATTTTCTCCGGCGCTGCTAGACGAAACTGTGAAGCTGTTCGCCAGAGCTTTTTCGATGTCGCCAAAATTGGCTCAGGTGTTGGATGGGTGGGCCCTTGCTCATCCAGAGGCTTTACGGCGAGTTGTTTTTTGGACCGAACTCACACGGGGAACTCACCGGGATGTGACCGACGTTCAACCCCTTGAGAAATTGGTTCGTGAAAGACGTTGGCACCCGTTGGCTGAAACTCAAAAAATTTCGGAAGCCATTTTAGATCTCGAGTATCTGGCCAAAGTTTTTCCGGCTCCCGAAAATCGCAAGTTCACTTACGAACAGGCTAAACTGGAGCGGCAAAATGGCAACTCGGAGAAAGCTCTTTTGCTCTTCCAGGGCTTGGCGGTTTTGCCGCAGTCGGGTGATCCAGATGAAGTGGCTCTATTCTCTCAAAATTCGGCGCTCGATATCTTGTCGCAACAGAAACGCTACGCTGATGTGAAGGCTCAGGCTTTGACTTGGACAGCGGCTCGCCCGGCCCAGCTGCTGGCGAAAACGATTGGCAAAGGCTCTCCGCTTTCGAGCGAAGTTCAAAATATGGGCGTGATTGCGGCAAAAGCGGAATTCGAACAAAATGTCGCTGACGACAGCGACCAGAGCCTTCAATATTTTCACACGGCTTGCGCAAAAAAAGAGTTTTTCCCTACATCCTGTGAAAACACCTTAGCTCGGGCTCTTTCCAAAAAAGATGCAGCTGTGGTCTTTTTTGCTCTTCAGAGTCTAGAGCGTCAAGATGACCTGGCGTGGCAGTATGAGCGTTGGGGTTTTTTTGCCGAAGCCGCAATGTTGCGTGAGAAGCTCAATGGTTCGAGCCAAGATTTTTCTAAGCTCATGCGGACGTCGCTTCTTTATGAACTCGCTGGGGATCTCAAGAGCAGAGATCGACTGCTAAAAACTTATGTGGCTGCAGCGGCACCGCGATTTTCCAAACTATCGGATGATGAAAAAGCACTTTTGTTTTTAACTCTCAAGGAGGCCCACCTCTTTTCGTTGGCGAGTTATGATTGGAGTTGGAGTGCCGGGCAGAAGGCCGAGTTGTCCCACTGGCTTTGGCAAACTGGCAAAGCCACTCCAAAAATTCGCAATGACTTCGTAGAGGTGTGTGCGGGGCAGTCCTACATTGATCCCAGTTTGTTTGAAAAAGAGTTGAAGGATCTCGATAGAGACCAGTCGAAAATAAATTTTTTGGGAGCTGGTAGCCAAAAGAAATTTCAACGCAGGGTTGCCACTCTGAAGCAGATGGATGGGCTGGCCAATTGTTTGCGAAGTGCATTGCCGTCCAATGAATCTGAAAAGGTGGCCGCACAGATGGCCGCATCTTACGGCGAGTTTGGCCAACAGATTTTGCAGACGCCGATTCCTCCAGATGTTCCTGCCGAAATGGTTGAGCAGGTGAAGTCGCAAATTCAAGACATGGCATCCCCTTTTGTGGCTTCTGCCGAAAGTCGTCGCAAAGAAGCCGGTAACGCTCCCGAGTCCTTTTTTCGAGATCTAAAACCTCGGGCTCCGGCGAAAATGCAAAACTCGATGGAAGCCAATGATTTAAAAGTCGCATTTTTTCGAGACTTGCGAAAAGATCCCGAAAATGCGGCCGTGCTCAAAGACTGGCAGATGCGTTTCCAAGAGGCTTCTCAACCCCGTCTGAGTGGATACTTGAGCGGGCGTTTGCAGGCTCTCGTTGGTCCTGATCAGGAAGGAGTGAAGCAATGAAGGGTTTCATTTTGCTAGGGCTTTACGTCTTGGGAATCACTTTTTGCGGGGTGGCTCAATCTGCCGAGGCACTGAAGTCAAGCAAAGGCAAAAAGAACTTAAGCCATTCTTTTGACTCGCAACTTGTTGAGGGAAAAATCTATCGGCCCGAGTTGAGTGTGGTGACTGGCGACCTCAGTTTGGAAGGACTTGGGGTTCTTAAACTTCGAGATGGCTTTTCAGATCAGGCACATCGGGAAGCCCTAGCTGGTTTTACTGACGAGGTTTCGTCGGCGACTTCTCAGGAGGCTCGATGAGTCTCGCATTTGTATCTGGCAAAAAAGAAATCCAAAAGTGGCTGGATCCTGCAGAGACAACCAACTATGGATTTTATCGGGGCTACGGATTGCAAGATGAGTTGGGTTTTGAGGCTCGAACGGGTCGACGTCGAAAAGACGGTTTAATTTGCGAATCCGAATCTGCATTGTTTTCGTTTCAACTTCAAAAACACGCTGACAATTGGCAGGTCAGTGAAACAGAGGACTGCGAAGTTTTGCCCATTTCAGGTGGTTGGAAACTGCGTCACGCAACATGGGGTGAATTTCAACTTCTTGAAAAGTTTGAACCCGCTCCGCTTCCTCCTCACGATCAAGAGCGCTGGAAAGATCGCCGAATTCAAATGGCGCTGTTGGCGTCCCTGTTTTTAGCGATTGGTTTAGGTGTTATTTTGTCGATTTTGGCTGGTCGGCCAGATGACATCGTGGTCGCCCAAGATCTGGCGCCGCCACCGGTGATGATTGAACTGGCCCAAAAACCGCCTCCTCCGCCGCCAGAACCAGTTGAAGAAAAAAAACCTGTGGATGAACCCCTCCTCCGGGCCAAGCGGGCCGTGACTAAAAATCTTGGATTTTTAAAACTCTTGGGCAGTAAAGAATTTAAAAAACAAGTGGGTGGAATTGAAACTACGGCGAAAATAAAAAGTGCAGGTGCAGGAGCTGGCGGGTCAGAAGGCTCGGGTGGAGAAGTGATGGCTGCGCTTGGCAAAGGTTTGCACGCTGCGACCATTGGTTCGACGGGTGCGAAAGGACTTGGCGGAATTGGCACGAAGGGGGCAGGTGGCGGCCAGGGTGGTTATGGTGAATTGACCGGTGGCGCCCGCGGAAGTTTGCTTTCAAACCAAGTGCTAGCTGGGATGGGTGGCAAAAGTGCTGGCGGTGATGTCGGACTCGACCGCGAGCAGATTTTGGCAACGATTCAAAGATATCTCAGCCAAGTTCGTGCATGTTATGAGGATGGTCTTAAGCGTATTCCCACTTTAGTGGGCCAGGTGGGAGTGTCTTTTGAAATCAATTCACTTGGACGTTTGAGTTTTAGTCGAGTGCAAAGGTCCTCGCTCAACGACCGAAATGTCGAAGAGTGCATTGTTACAAAAATGTTGGCTTGGAAGTTTCCAACTCCTCGCGGGGGCGTGAAAGTGCCGGTCAACTATCCTTTTATGCTTCGACCGGTGAAGCGGTGATGAA
>CALCCV010000435.1 GCA_937900305.1 uncultured Pseudobdellovibrionaceae bacterium
ACACAGGCGAAGACACTCTTTCCCTACACGACGCTCTTCCGATCTGTTGGCAATGGTTCCGTTCCATTCTCCTTGAAAGCTCCACTCTTCGCCTGCGGGCGAAATGACAATGAGGCTGCATACAAAGCGAGCGCTTCGGTCGGTGACCTGACGCAGACCCATCATTTTGATGAGTTTGGTGGTGTTTTCGAGATCAGAGGCTCGGTCTCCGGCATAGCGGGCACTGTGAATGCCGGGTAAATCTCCCAATCCCTTGACGCACAAACCGGAGTCTTCGCCCAAAACCCAAACGCCCTTCTTCACAGCGGCTAGAGTTTTGGCCTTGATCCGAGCGTTGTCAGTGAACGTTTTGCCGTTTTCGGGCCGGGTCGAGAAACCGGGAATTTCGCGCTGCAAGTGCAACTGGGCGGGGCCGATTCCTTCGGTGTTGGCCGGAGATAGCAAAAGTTTCAATTCGTTGAGTTTGCCCTGATTGTCGGAGGCGAGCCAAACTTCCATGGCCACGTTAGCGCTCCAACTGAATTTTTTGAAGACTGAGGAGGTGACCCACGTGCTCGGCTTGGGCGGCAAAGAGTTGGCGGCAGCCCCGTTCGGCGAGATCCATCATCGTAAACAGTTGTTCTTTCCGAAAGGGAGAGTCTTCGGCTGTGCCCTGCACTTCGACGAATTCTCCGGCGTCGGTCATGACAAAGTTCATGTCGGTGCCGATGGCTGAATCTTCTTCGTAATTTAGGTCGAGCAGAAGGTGACTCTTGTGGATCCCAACCGAAACTGCGGCAATGTAGCGAATGAGCGGCTGTGATTTGATCTCTCCCAATTTATAGAGGCGATCGAGAGTGAGGGCCAGGGCCACGAAGCCTCCGGTCACCGCGGCCGTGCGAGTTCCGCCATCGGCGTTAATCACATCGCAGTCGATGATGATTTGGCGTTCAGGCATTTTGCGCAAATCCACAGCGGCGCGAAGGCTGCGGCCGATCAGCCGGGAGATCTCTTGTGTGCGGCCTCCACTGAGCGTTTTGTCGCGCTTCATCCGTTGATGAGTTGATCGGGGCAACATCCCGTACTCTGCCGTCACCCAGCCGCGATCAGAGCCAAGCAGCCAGGACGGCGGTTTGGCTTCGAAGGTGGCCGTACACAAAACTTTGGTTTTACCGTAACTGACAAGAGCAGACCCTTCGGCGTGTTCAGCGACATTGGGTTCGATGCGAATTTCGCGAAGTTGATCGAAGTCGCGGCCATCGGGCCGGCGCCAATCAGATGCAGTGTGGGGCACTCAAGAACCTCATTTATTTAAAATATTTTGGGGCAGCAGAAACAGAATCTTGGATTTTTAAGAAAGCGTCATTGGGTCGAAAGATCAACTGATGATCTCCTGCTTCACTGGATCCGTCTCACGACCCTCAGTCGCACGCTATTCTTTGGGCGCTGCCTTTTGCTCTTTCTGGCTGCTGAGGTATCGGTCACGGTAGCCGAGGAGGGTCTTTTTGATCCCCATCACAATGCTGTTTTGAACGCTGGGTTCGCGAAGGCGTTTGCGCTCGCCGGTGTGGCTCATGTAGCCGATTTCGATGAGAATGGCAGGGGCCGCTTTGGTTTTGTTGAGGACATAGAAGGGGGCTTGACGCAAGCTTCGGGAGGAAACGGCGACGGGCCAATTTTTGACCAGGTCCTTCGAAAGGGCGAGGCTGTTGAGGAACTGTCCCTGTTGGTGCAATTCGGCCAAAATGACCTCGAGATCTGAATCGGCGGGTGGCGTTTTGGCCGCACTGTGATCGAAGTCCATGCTTCGCAAGTAAAACTCCGCTCCTTTGACGTTTTTATTTTCGGAGGCATTGGCGTGAATACTCAGAAAAAGATCAGGCTCCGAGGCATCGGCAAAGCGCACGCGATCAGAGAGCGCCAGAGGGGAGTCGGTGTCTCGGGTGAGCAAAACTTTGAGACCTTTTTCTTTTTCCAGTTCCGTGCGAAGCGCGAGGGAAACATCGCGGACCAGATTTTTTTCGAGCAGTCCGCCGTAGCGAGCTCCGAGGTCGTTGCCACCGTGCCCGGGATCAATGACGATCGTAAAAGCGTGCGCCGGCGAAAAAAGAGTGAGCGCGCAGAACAAAAAAAGGAATCCAACGAGGGCTTGGAATTTGCGAGCGAGAGTCGTGGTCAGCATTTGTTGAGTGTAAAAGCGAGCTCGCGTCCTGTCTTCATGACCTGGCCAGAAACGCGACTGGGCCAGCACTTCAGCGGGTTCCTGCCATAACAAATTTGTATTTCTATCAATGGCGGGAGGCCAGAGACACAAGGATCCCACGACCATTGGCAAGACCTTTGCTTTAGTGAGTTTTTAGAGGGTTTC
Organism: uncultured Pseudobdellovibrionaceae bacterium; assembly: GCA_937900305.1. Classification (GTDB taxonomy): domain Bacteria; phylum Bdellovibrionota; class Bdellovibrionia; order Bdellovibrionales; family Bdellovibrionaceae; genus CALCCV01. Next base: position 2,348 of record CALCCV010000435.1, read on the forward strand.
ACGTCAAGCACTAGACCTCAGCTTGATCGATGGTCGGTAAAGGTTCGCAAGTCACAAAGCTACTAACAGAGGATTTTAGAATGAAAAGCGAAACGAGTTTCGTTCGCAAGGCGATAGCTTTGCTCATTTTTTCTGGCGCACTGTCGAACACAGGTGTTGAGCGTGCCGTCGCGGCTGATGCCGATCCAGCTCAGTCGGTGGTGGACACCGCAGCTTCGGCGAACGTCACAGCCCCTGTGGAAACCGAAGTCGTGACGGCTGATTTGAATCCCTCCGAAGTGCCTTCCCGATTCGCGGGAACTGCGCAAGTGGGTTATTCCACCGAGACATTCCCCGATGAGGTGGTCGTGCCTGAGTCTTCGATTGATTACCTTTTGTTGCTGTCCTATCAGCTCCGGCCAGAATTTAAATTGGGCCTGCGAGTGGAAGGTTCGCAAGATCAAAAGAATTCGCAAAATTCTCAATTCACTTTGGCGCGACTGTCGCTGAGTTACCAAGCCATTGCCCTTGGAACCTACCTCAAGATGGTGCCCAGTGTGCGTTGGTCGTTTCCCGTGAAATCCGCTGACCTTGAGGACACCAGCTTCAAAGGAGGCGCGAGTCTGGCATCGGTTCTGGCGTTAGACACTGCGGCGCTCGGGGATGAAAGCTGGCGGGTCGAGCTGGGTTTGTCGGCAGGAAAAAATATTCATCAATTTGAAACCGACGTGAACGGCATTTCGAATTTATCAGAATCTTACTCTGCGGGTTTGACGTTAGAAAAACGTTTGGGCCGATTCGTGATCTCTGCAGTGGGGAGTTATCTTTATGGGTTGCCCTACTTGGGCGAACGTCGCCAACAGTTCGAACTCACCGAAGAGTTGGGCTATGACCTCAGCGAAAAAATATCGTTGGCACTGGGGCACACAAATTTAGGGAATGCCTTTGCCGCTGATGGCGAAACCTCGCTGGTGAAGCT
>CALCCV010000436.1 GCA_937900305.1 uncultured Pseudobdellovibrionaceae bacterium
CTCTTCCGATCTGGTTGGATCACCCGATTGCAAAAAAAGTTCTATATTACCGAGAACTTTCAAAGCTGAAATCAACTTATGTTGATGCTTTGCCAGCGTTAATTGATGTCCGAGATGGTCGTGTGCACACCTGCTTTAATCAGGCACTGACGTCAACGGGACGTCTTTCGAGCGAAAATCCCAATCTGCAAAACATTCCGATTCGCACTCCGCGGGGGCAAGAGATTCGTAAGGCCTTCATCGCGGCGCCAGGCCACGAAATCCTCTCGTTGGACTATTCGCAAATAGAATTGAGAATTTTAGCGCATATTAGCGAAGATGAAGGTCTCGTCGCTGCTTTTCAGCGGGACGATGATGTTCACGCGGCAACGGCGAGCCTTGTTTTTAATAAAGCACGGGCGGATGTGAACGCAGAGGATCGTCGAATTGCCAAAGCCGTAAATTTCGGAATCGCCTATGGTCAAGGCGCTTTTGGCTTAGCTGAGGCTCTGGGTATCGAGCGCAAAAAAGCGCAAGAGGTGATTGCTCAATATTTCGTGCGATTTCCGGGAATCAAGCGCTACATTGACGAAACCATTCAACTTGCCCACGAGCGGGGTTTTGTCGAAACCATGTTTGGTCGGCGTCGATATCTCAACGAACTTAAATCCAACAATTCAGCAATGAAAAAATTTGGAGAAAGGGCGGCGATCAACGCTCCTATGCAAGGCACAGCGGCTGATGTCGTGAAACTCGCAATGATTCGGGTCGCAGATAAAATTTCTTTGCCAATGATCCTTCAGGTTCACGATGAATTGCTTTTTGAAGGGTTAAGCCATGAACTTCGTGAGGCGACTTCAGAAATTGCTGATGTCATGGAAAACGTGGTTTCTTTGAAAGTGCCTCTGAAGGTGAATTCGGGCCAAGGGACGAGTTGGGGAACGGCTCACTAAAGGCAGCAAGGTCTAGCGGAGAATCTATTCGGTTTCCCAACCCACCACTCGACCACCTTCGAAGAACACGAGCCGCTGTTCGTTACGAAAACCCTGAGCGGTGGAAACTTGCTTTGCGTATTTCCATCGTTCATTGCGATACACAGGGTTGCCCGAGACCTCTACGGTCTGGGGATCGCCCCAGGACTTTCGAACGAGGTCTTGTGGCATTCCCACAGCAATGTCTCCGCTCGAAATGAGGGGCGTCATTTTTTGCGAAACCTTAACTGAACGACTCCAGATTTTTCGACCGTTGATCCAAGCTTGCCGCCCCTCTATAGAGGGAATGTTTAGAAACTCGATCTTTTCAAAATCGGACTTTAACCAAGGTAAGATTTTTGAGTACTGATCTCTTTCTTTGATGGTTTCGAGATTTCGTTCCATTTGCTTGGCAAGAAATCGGGCTTTGATAATCAGCTCTTGCTCGGGCGTAAGGGTTGTTTCGGGATCAAACCCAGCTTCGTAGGCTTGCTTTCTAAACTCGGTTTGCGACATCCGCACACCTTGTACGTCTTTATAGGTCCGTTCAGAAATTACAATCTCATCGTCCGTCTCCTCGGGAGATTCTGACTTGGTCGAGAAGTAGCCACATCCAACCGAAAAAGAGAGGACCAGTGAAAGAAAAATTTGTCGGTAATTCATACCTAATTTTCTCTTGAGAGAGGCATTTTGGACAGCGGACAGCTGTGAATCGAAAAATTTTGGACTTTTCGCTTGGTTTGAACCGGTTGTGATGACAGGTCCTGATTTTTGGGGAAATGGCTGACCGGACAGAGCACCAGTTTTGGGGAACTGTCTGGACAAATGGCCTTGATGCCCTCGAAAATATTTTAAGATGGCAGCCACCGATTCCGAGCAAAAACCAGAACCTGCAACCAACGATGCCGTTGCCAGTGCGAACGCCGCCCCCGAAGTTTTGGCCCAGGTCAAACCTCTGTCGACCGATGATGTTGAGAAGATGATCTCCGAACATGATCCATCCTTTGCCGAAACGGTCAGTCTCCTTTCGGCCGAAGATGGTTTGAATGTTTTGGGCCTGGTGGACCTAGATCACGCATTTGAAGAGGAGCGCCGAAAATCTCTTAAGTTTCGTTTAAAAGTTGGTTTCTCAAAGGCCATCTACAAAATTGAATTTGCCAGTCTCAGTCTAGTGCGAAATACAAAAGATTTGTTTTTAGTTCACTTGCCCTATCTAGGTAAACTGACATTGGCCAAGTTAAAAATTTTGGGCGGGAAGCTAAAGCAGGCCGCCACAGATTTTTCGGCGTTGTCAAAAAAACAAAAAATGGCTGCCGGTGTTTTGGTATTGATGAGCATTGGTTTTTTGTTTTTGGTGAAGTTCATTCTTTCGGGCCGTGAATTTCTTCAGCCGGCCGAACAGCATTTCGTTTTGAATTTGATGGGTGAGGCGGGAGAGGTCATACATTTCAAACCTGACGAAGACATGGAGCCATTTTTTGATTCTTCACGGGTCCAAAAGAGTGTCATTCTCATCAGCCGGATCGTCGTCAATTTACGAGCGACGCCAAAGTCAGGTCCATCACCCATGCTAGCGATCGAGTTGTTTCTAGAATCCCTTTCCGAAGATGCGATTCTTGAGGTGAAAGATCGAGAAGCCGAGTTTAAAGATTTGATCGAGCGAAAGCTAGAAGAGATGAGCTATAGCGTCTTGGATTCTCAAGAAGGAAAGTACCTCATGCTCGAGAGAGTGCGAGAAGAGGTCAATCGATCCCTCACGTCGGGAAGAATTCGCCAAGCCCGAATCAAAACGATCGTGTTGAAACCTTAGGAATCCGCCGTAACTTCGACGGAGTTCCCTAAAAAATAAAAATAGCTTTAGGTTCCTGAGATTTTATAAAGATTTGGGTCGATCTCATAGTACTTCAAGCGATCATGAAGCGTGCTTTTGGGCATTCCGAGATCTTGTGCCGTTCGACGTTGATTTCCTCGATTAGCTTGCAGACGCTTAATGATCATCTGTTTTTCAATCTCTTTGATCACGGGCAGGGTGCCAGTGTTGTCGGAGCCCTCGGTGGTGCTTTCGGTTGGGCTTAATACTCGCCGATCGAGGAGTCGTTCGATGTGACTGTCTTCAACTTGGGTCTGAGGATAGAGTGCTGACGCGCGGGCCACCAGATTTTTCAATTCGCGAATATTGCCGGGCCATTTGTGGGCTTTGAGTTTTTGAATCGCACCAAAGCTAAAGCGCACGCGATACAATTTGGCAAATGTGTAAAGGAGGCCTTCGAAGTCCTCCATTCGCTCGTTCAACGCCGGAGGACTCATATTGAGGACATTGAGTCGGTAAAAGAGATCGGCGCGAAAGAGTCCTTCATTGATTTTCTGGTAGAGATTTTGATGAGTCGCTGCGATGATTCGCACATCTGTCTTGGTGGTTCGATCGGCTCCGACCGGGCGAATTTCGCTATTCTCAAGGGCCCGCAAAAGTTTGGCTTGCAAGCCGTAAGGCAAATCGCCGATTTCATCTAAAAATAGAGTTCCACCGCGAGCACTTTCGAAGGCTCCCTTTCGGTCGCAGATGGCACCGGTGAAACTGCCTTTCACGTGACCAAACAATTCACTTTCAATCAAGGTTTCGGTGAGTGCGCTGCAGTTGACTCCAATAAATGGCCCTTTGTCGCGCAAGGAGCAGGTGTGGAGAGCCTGAGCTAAAATTTCTTTGCCTGTGCCCGATGGTCCTAAAAGTAAAACCGGGAAAGGGGATCTCGCCAGGGATGGGATCGCCTGAAGTTCTTGATCCCAAATTTCATTTTTGCTTGAGAGTGGAGAGACGGATCTCAGTTCGGGATTGAACGTTTCGAAAACAATTTCGGATTGACCGACTCGAATGGAATCTCCGGGTGAAAGAAAGGCCTCTAAGATTCGAGTGCCATTCAAAAAGGTCCCGCTGGGTGAGCGTAGGTCGCGCAGGATGTACCCTAGATCGCGACGCTCGATTCTGGCATGGCGGTCTGATACAGTTGAGTCGTTCAAGTGCAACTGGCACTGGCTATCTGAACCGATGACGACGAGTTCGGCCATTGGGATTGCTTTTTCTTCGGGGTGAGTGACTCGCAATAGATCCATTTTGTTCTCCTTAGTTTTAAAAAATCAGATTGATTTCAAAGTTTCGCATTTCGGAATTGGCTCTATTCAAGGATTGCGCCGACGTCAGACGCGATTAAATGGACTTTTGCCGCTGAATTCGCTAGATCTGTCTGGAATTTGAGACGAATCCATCCAGAGATTCAGACGAATCTCTTTGTTTGGAGAAAGGCGCCGATGAAAAAATCACAAGGTAGTTCGCCGAAGTTCGCCAAACCTTCAGCGCCAAAAAAGGGACAAAAGCCGCAGAAAGCTCAGTCTCAGACAAAGGCCGCTGGCCCGAAAAATAAATTTCAGGCTCCGCTAAAACGAGGGCCGAAGCCCGCTCGAGACGAGCGCGCTGTCGAAAAAAAAACAAGTTTGGCCCGTGTGGAATTTGTAAAGAGTGCGAAAGAGGTCTCTGGCTGGCCCCAGGATGAGCGGCCCGAGATTGCGATCACAGGCCGTTCGAACGCTGGGAAATCAACATTCATCAATGCTTTGACGAATCAAAAAATTGCCAAGGTTAGTAACACGCCCGGAAAAACGATATTGCTCAATTTTTTCAACATCGGACAAGGATATCGATTGGTTGATATGCCAGGATATGGTTACGCCGCCCGGAGCGGTCACGAGCAGGTTTCCTGGAGTGACATGATTGAGCCGTATTTGGTTTTGCGAACTCAATTGGTGGGAGTTATTTTGATCGTCGATATCCGCCGCAAGTGGAGCGACGATGAAAAACTGTTAGTTCAGTTTCTTGAAAAGCATGATCGTCCGTGGGCATTGGTGCTTTCGAAAACTGACAAATTGAATGCAAAGGAAATGCGAGAGGCTCGCCTGCGATTTGCGGGAGTCACTTCGGCTCAAAATATTTTTTATTGCAGTTCGCAGAAGCGGGAGTCTGTCCAGCAAGTGGAAGAAGCCCTGTATAGCCGCTGGGTGAAGGGTTCTGAGGCAGCAGTTGGAGTCCGCCAATGAAGTGCATCGTCGCCATCCCAGCGCGTTTCGCATCGACCCGTTTTCCCGGAAAGCCGCTGACCCTCATCTGTGGCAAACCCATGATTCAATGGGTTTGGGAGCTGGCTTGCCGGGCGGTTGGAAAAAATGAAGTATTTGTCGTGACGGATGATTCCCGCATCG
>CALCCV010000437.1 GCA_937900305.1 uncultured Pseudobdellovibrionaceae bacterium
TACACAGGCGAAGACACTCTTTCCCTACACGACGCTCTTCCGATCTTGATCAATGTATGATCGATATAAATGACTAAGTAAAATGACTACATTTGAAGTCGCGCACTCGCTGCTTTTTAAACGTGCTGACCCAAAAACTGAAGAATGGCGTCTTTGGGTTGATTTCCCACCAGCTGGCCAACTTCTTTGCCACCTTTAAACAAAATCATCGCCGGAATTCCACGCACACCATATTGGCCTGGTGTCGCTTGATTTTCATCGACGTTCACTTTCACGATTTTCATTCGGCCCGTCAGCTCTTGTGCCACTTCTTCCAATTTCGGAGCCAAAGCTCGGCAAGGTCCACACCACTCAGCCCAAAAATCGACGAGCACAGGCACGTCACTTTTAAGAACATCATTGTCGAAGCTTGAATCCGTCGCGGCCTGTGTCAGAGTGCCCATTGCAAATTCCTTTCGTCTACGCGTCCCTAGAATCCAGCACAGAAGAATCCAGTGCAGAATCTAGGGCCAGTCTCATTAGAAGTTCTAGAACAGCTAGAATCAAAAATCATCTGCCTCTAGAGCTCTCTAGGACATTGAGTCGGACTTGCAAGATGTCAAGGTTTCAAAATGAGACTTTTGGCGAGCTTAAGTGCCAGTTTTTTTTTCGAACATGGCACGAACGAAGGCCTGGCGCTCTTCATCGAGCCCCTGAAGATCCTTGGTTTTCCAATCTCGAGCCATATCTTTCATACGCGACTTCGCATCTTTGCGTTGAATTCCTGAGTTCGCTTTGATTGGCTCTTTGGAGGCCACTTCGAGGTACTTTTGCACTTTTCGGCGCTCTTGAGTGCGGGCCTCTTCGAGCTCACGGTGAAGAGTTGCCAATGCTGGATCTTTTGGCACTCGACCCTGCCGGCGGTGATTTTCCATATCTCGTGCGAACTCACTAGCGCCTTTGGCCGACGAAGAGGTCACGTGAGTCAAAACCGGCTCGTCATCACTGAACGAGCGATGAAGCTTCGCTAGCAAAGCTTTTTCGTCGTGATGAAACATCCGGCAAATGTGAAGTAAAATAGTTTCAAAACTCACCGGCGCTTCTAAAAGCTGGTCCACACGAATTTTCAAGATGTCGTCTGTTCGAATGGTCAAATCTTTAGGTAAAATCAACAAGCTTTTGCCACGCCAGCGCACCAAATCTTTCAGGCGTTTGCCAACGCCTAGGGAAGAAACCTTTAACCCTCGGCCATAGGCAATCACCAAATCAGGATTCAACGAAATCACCTGATCTGCCGTCGACAATTCGTTCGTGACAGCAACCACATCAAAACCAACTTTTTTAAGTCCGTTGTGGGTCTCCATCATTTCTGAAAAGTCATCGTACACCAAAAGGATTTTCTGCATTCTCTTATGTTAAACCGTCTCCTTGACAAAGCAAGGCCCAGCCTTCGCCACACTTTATCGATCTGGTCGAAAGGGAAGTCTTGTCGACGGCTTCTGGATTTGGGTATACTAGGGAGTGCATATAAACCTAGATCTTCTATGAGCAGATTCCGATGAGCAAAAAAGCGTTCGCCTATATTTTCTTCGAATTGCTCCCCAGCTTTTTTTTGGGAATCATCGTTTTCATTTTTATCATCCTTATGTTTCAGGTCCTTCGTCTAACCGATTTTGCTCTGATCCACGGCGCTGATTTAGGCACCCTTGGTAAAGTCGTCAGTTACACCTGCATTTCACTTTTGCCCGTCTTGCTGCCAATGAGCCTTTTGTTTGCTGTGATCTTTTCTTACAATCGACTGAGCAACGACTCAGAAGTGATTGCGCTCAAGGCGAGCGGTGTTTCGATGTGGTCCATCGCATCGCCCGCCGCAATTTTGGGATTACTCATTTGTATTTTATCGGCGCAAACAACTTTTAAAATTGCGCCTTGGGGCAATCGGCAAATGGAGGTTTTAATCACCCAACTGGGCAACACCAAAGCCGCCGCAAATATCAAGGCCGGAACTTTTTCTGACAAATTTTTTAACATGGTCATATTTGCCAATGAAGTGAACGCCGAAAAAGGAATTCTCAACGGAGTTTTTATTTTCGACGAAACCTCGGACCCACCCGTCACGGTCATTGCCAATCAAGGCATGTTAATTCCAGATCCTGATATGCCCGGGCACAAGGCACTCCTTCGTCTGATTAACGGTGAAATCCACCGCACGAACAAGTCCCACACCAAGGTGGCCTTTCAATCTTCAGACATCCGCCTCACTGATCCGATCATCCGAGAAGATCGCGAAAAATCTCCACAGAGTTTAAGTTTTGAAGAGATTCGGGCTTTACTCAAAACACCTCTCGAGAAAGAACGTCAAACAACCCTCGAGGTCGAGTTTCACAAACGCATCGCGATTCCCGTTTTGTGTGTGACCTTTGCGCTCTTGGGCGTCGGATTAGGAGTCAACACCAATCGCCGCACACCCAAGGCGGGAGGAATGATTTTGTGCGTGGGCATTATCATCGCCTACTGGGTCTCGTACCTGGCCTTTGAAGGCTTAGCACGTAGTGGAAAATTGCCCGTGGGAGCAGCGCTCTGGGCTCCTAACACTCTCTTTTTTCTGGGCGCGCTTTTTTCTCTGAAAAAAATTTGGAACTGACAAGGAGAGCCCATGTCCCAAGGATACTTCACGCATCCGACCGTTTTTCAAAATCAAATTTATTTTGTAAGTGAAGAAGACCTTTGGATCACACCACTTTCAGGTGGTGTGGCGCGGAGATTGACTGCAGGCCAAGGTGCCGTTTCTCACCCGATTGTATCCCGAGATGGCCAATGGCTGGCCTTTGCCAGCGAAGAAGAAGGTCACCGCGAAATTTTCATTCTTCCAGCGTTGGGCGGAGAAACCCGGCGACTGACTTATCTGGGAGGGCAAGCGACACCTGTTTGCTGGACCCAGGATGGTCGCGTGATCTTTCATTCAAACTTTCAAACTCCGCACCGAGAACCTCACCTCTTTGTGCAAGGGCTCGCCGACAGTTTGCCCACCCCTCTTCGCATCGGCCCGGCGGTTTCAATGGATCTCAATGCGGCCGGCGAAGTGATCTTAGAACGAAATGCCAATCCCGGAGATCCGGCAAGGTGGAAGCGCTATCGCGGCGGGCGAGCCGGAAAAGTCTGGATCGGCGAAAGCTTCGATTCGGAATTTCACCAAATTTTAAAACTAGAAGGCAATCTCTCTCGGCCGATGTGGGTCAAAGATCGAATCTATTTTTTGTCTGATCACAAGGGAGTTGGCAATCTGTACTCCAGTGACCGAGCCGGAGAAGATCTCGTTCGCCACACCCATCATCGAGACTTTTATGCGCGAAATGCACGAACCGATGGCCACTCGATCGTCTATCACGCTGGCGCCGAAATATTTTTACATGATATCGACTCCCAGTCGTCCAGCAAAGTCGACATTTCGTATTACAGCCAGCGCACTCAAAAACAACGTAAGTATGTTTCGCCTTGGAACAATCTCGAACGCCTCACACTCCACCCTAAAGACTGTCAAATCTCTGTTACGTCTCGCGGACAGATCTTCTCAATGGGGGCCTGGCAAGGTCCCGTCACTCGATACGGCAGCGACCTCAACACCCGCTACCGAAATCTCACGTGGTTGCCGCCATCGGGTGAACAGCTCATCGCCATAAATGATGCCAAAGGTGAAGATAGCTTATCTACTTACAATGTCGGACAACCAGAGCCCATCGAGCACTTCGAAAATAAACTATTCGGTCGCATCATCAGCATTTACCCATCCCCTGATGGCAGAAAGCTCGCGCTCAGCAACCATCGCCATGAACTTTTGCTTCTCGATCTAAAATCGAAAGAGTGCCTGTTGGTGGACCAAAGGATTTACAAAGATCTTCCAGTTTCACCCTGGTCTCCCGACGGTCGATACATCGCCTACGCCCATGGATTTTATGATCGCTCACCTCAGCTCAAAATTTATTCGGTGGCCGAAGATCAAAGCCGCGTGATCACCAAAAAATTCCTCGAAGACTCGAGTCCCGTGTTTGATCCCTGCGGCGATCATTTGTACTTTGTCTCAAAGCGTGTTTTAGATCCCGTCTATGACAGCGTGCAGTTCGAGCTGTCCTTTCCAACCAGCGCGCTCCCGTGTTTGATCACCCTTCGGAAAGATTTGCCAAATCCCTTCTTGTCACCCAGGGCAGACACCAAAACGCGAGATCACAATAGCGAACCTCAGCCGATCGATTTCGAAGGAATAGAAAATCGCATTCTGGCCTTTCCCGTGAAGGCCGGCAACTACTCGCAAATTCGTGTCGCCGGTCAAAAGGTTTTTTGGTTAAAAACTCCGGTCACGGGTGCGCTAACTACGACCGATTGGCGCACGAACCAAGTGACTGCCAACAGCAGTTTAGAAATTTTTGATTGGGGCAACCACCGGGCTGAAACCTTGGCGAAATCCCTTCACTCCTATTCTGTTAGCCTGGACGGAAAAACATTGGCCCTACGAACAGCCAAAACGTTTCGCCTCAAACCGATCGGCGAAAAATCCGTTGAACGAGAAGGTGAGCGCGGCGAGCGCTCGCCGGGCCCCCATGACTTTCACAGCAAAGCGGGTTGGGTCGATCTCTATCGTCTGAAAATTTTAGTGGAGCCGGCGCAAGAGTGGCGCCAGATGTTCAAAGAATTATGGCGATTGCAACGCGATCAGTTTTGGGTCGAAGACATGTCGAAAGTGGATTGGCCTTCCATTTTTGCAATCTACAATCCTCTTGTTGAAAAAGTGAATTGCCGTCGAGAATTCAGCGATCTCGTTTGGGAAATGCAGGGTGAGCTCGGAACGTCCCACGCCTATGACATCGGCGGTGACTATCGTGAGCAGCCGAAGTACCACATCGGCAAGCTGGCAGCAGAGTTTGCTTTTGATCCCGTGCGCCGTGGCTACCGAATTCAGCGCTTGCTGCAGGCCGATGCCTGGAACGCGCGGGAGTGCAATCCCCTCCAATCCCCCGGCCTCAATTTGAAAGTCGGCGACGTTCTCACTGCCATCAACGGCACGCAACTCACACCCAGTTTCTCGCCCTATGTCGCCCTCATGAATCTCACCGACTCTGAAGTGTCTTTGAGTTTTCTCCGCCAAGGCGAGAGCGAAATCAAATCAGCCATTGTGAAAACACTGACCGACGAACTCCCGGTTGCGTATCGCGACTGGGTCGAAAACAATCGAGCTCTCGTCACTCACCGCACCGAAGGGCGCGTTGGCTACATTCACATTCCTGATATGTCAGCTCGGGGATTTGCAGAATTTCACCGGGCCTACTTGCAAGAGTTCGACAAGCCCGGTCTCATCATCGACATTCGCTACAACGGTGGTGGCCATGTTTCTCAACTACTTCTCGAAAAGCTCGCGCGCGAGCGACATGGCTTCACCAAGTCCCGCTGGTCCGGAGTTTCGCCAAATCCCCGCCACTCTCCTTCGGGCCCTATGGTGGCCCTCACCGACGAGCACGCGGGCTCCGACGGCGATATTTTTTCACACACGTTCAAGATGAAACAATTGGGCCCACTGATCGGCACTCGCACCTGGGGCGGAGTCATCGGCATCGCTCCTCGCTACCGATTGATCGACGGAAGCCTCACCACTCAGCCCGAATTTTCGCATTGGTTTTCGGATGTCGGCTGGAGCGTCGAAAACTACGGCACCGATCCCACCATCATCATTGAGTTCCCACCGCACGCCTATCGGCGTGGTGAAGACCCGCAACTCGATCGCGGCCTTACAGAAATTTTAAAAATTCTCGAATCAGTGAATTCACCGCTACCCAACTTCAAAGATTTTCCAGACCTTCGCGCACGAGAAGAGGAGCCCGAAGAAAGAGGCCCGTGAATGGGCGGTGGGGCGTGAGGTTCGATCTCGAAAATGAGCGATGCAGTAGCTTCCTTACCACCACGGTCATCCCTGACCACATCGCCCCTCCCTACTTCTGATGGTAATGGAGAGATTCAAGAAAGTTCAAAGACTTTTTAAGAGAATTTCAGTTTAACTGAAAAAAAAGAAAAATGGGATTGCGTGTAACTAGGGGTAGATCTTCAGCTGCATCAAAAACCTAGGGAAGGCTGCAAAGAGATTTTAACTCCGAAGCATCACAACGCCAAAAATTGAGCAAATCCTCTGAACTCGCAGCACAAGCTGCTCCCATTCGCAAGAGTTCCAGCGAACCGCCAAAGGCTGACAGACTCGGGTGTCCAGGGACCACATAGAGTGGGCGGCCCTGCTCAAGAGCGAGATGCCCAGTCATCAAACTCCCGCTTTTGGTCTGCGCCTCCACCACTAGCGTCGCGGCGCCCAGTGAGGAAATCAGGCGATTCCGTTCACGAAAATGAAACTTGCGCATCTCCTGAATCAAAGCATATTCACTCAATAGACAACCACCCTCTTGCAAAATTTCGTCGGCCAGAATTCGCATCGAATCAGGATAGGGCCGCCAAAGTCCCGAAGGCAAAATCGCAAGTGTCGGAACACCAGTGAGCAAACTGATTTTGTGAGCCCACTGATCCACTCCTCGCGCGCCACCACTTATTGTATAAAACCCTGCGGCCTTGCGATCGGCGATAAAATTTCTCAACTCCGTTTTCAGCCACTGCTGACTTAAAACATGAGGTTCCCGACTGCCAACGACGCTGATTCCTTGCCGACGATTCCACAGGGGTTCACCCAAATACGAAAAGGCCAATGGCGAATCGTCAAAATTTTTCCACTCTTCGGGATAGATTCCATCGCCCCAAAAACAAAATTTCAATCGGCCATTTGTTGCCAGCCAGGGAACGTCGAGCGAACCGACGGATTGAGATCGCTGAACTGTCTGGTCATAGAGGTCGACCAATCTTTTCTGAGCACATCCTTCGCTCAACAAAGTTTCCACTAATATCTCGAGTTTATCTTGGGACGACTGAGCCATTTGCAAACGCAACAAAGCTTCCCGCAACGTGTGGAGCCATGAGCCGCGAGTTCCCAATCCACCAACCTGATTTATATTTTGCTGCAACGTTTTTACGAATTCATAGAGAAGAATCATGGGCTCGAGCACTGCAACTGCATCGAGAGGCTGAGCCTCCGGCCCAATCGGTGGCAGAAGTTTCAATGACCGAGACCGGGACAAGCCTCACTCAGGAGTCCGATAATTTGAAAGCGAATCCATCACTTCAATTTCCTGATCAGATTGAACGACAATGCCTGTTGCCACTGAACCTGCGGTGCGCACGACCCGAACTTTGGCAATCGGCAAGGCATTCACTTTCACACCCGTTCGGCCTTTGCGCCGAGTCCAGTTGGGATAAACCGTCAAAATTTGATTTTTCTCAAAGGCCGCTTGCTCAGGCGAAAATAAAAAAATCAACGATCCCAAACCTACGGCGCGGCGGCCATTGAAATACTCTCCGCCAATGATCACTCCCGGAGTTGAGCCTGGCGATCCGGTCTTCAGCAAACTGGTCTTTTCAATTTGGCCCGAAACCAACTTCGCCCCCACTCGAATAGGAAAAATCGCTCGAATAATTTTGGCGCGATAAAGATTTTCTTCGGGATTCACGACTGACCCGATTTCAATTTCCCCTTGCACCTGAATCAAACTCAAATCATCGGGCAGATCCAAACCAAGATCGTCGATCTCCCCTTCATTTGAAACCACCAGGAGGCGGCCTGACGTCTGCGCTCCCAAACGAACAATGACCGGCTGACCAGTGAATGCTGTTGAAAAACCCGGCTCAGTTTCAACCACCTCGCCGACCGCATCTTCAGGCAAAATATCTGCATAATAAGAAACAAAACGTTCATTCATCGGCTTCGGCGGAGGCGGCACTTGGAAATCCACTTGCGCGGCTTTTTCTTCTTCGAACACTTTGTATTCGGGCAAACTCGCTGGCAGATGCATCAAGGCAGGCCGCTTTTTGCTATCCCAAGGAAGGGGCCCGGGCGTATCTGTCTGCGAGGGCAGTGCCGAGAGCGAACCTTTCTGCAGTTGTTGCGGTGAGCCTTGCGCCATGGTGATTTGCGGGGCGCCCAGGGAAGTTCCGGGAACAAATTGAATCTGCATCGATGGAGCAATTTCGTGAGGATTAAAAATCGACTCTGAGTTTACCGACCAAATTTTTGGCCAATAATTTGGATCGCCAAACAAAGTCTGGGACAATCCCCACAAGGTGTCACCCTGTTGAACGCTGTAAAAAGAAGACCGCGAAGCAATCGCCGCCGTCCAAGCACCTTGATCAGTGCCCGTCTTATAATATTTTTGAAAGATATCGTGAAACCGGCTCTCTTTATTTTCATTCGGCGGTAGCGGTTTCAAATTTTTACGAGAAATGTTCTTCCGGCTCTTTTTTTTGGGCAAAGATTTCGTCACTTTTTTTTCCGGAGAAGCAACGGGGGCTACGTCTTGAGGAGGCACTGAGTTTTCAATCTGAGACGACGGAGAAGTTCCCTCCATGGTGGCGGCCGAAGGAGGAGGCGGCATGTCCATCGTCGCCGGCGCACTGGACTCGGGCAACGACGGGGCCAAATTTTCGAAAGGCACAGGTTCAACGGTTGCGGCACTTTCGCCCGGCGCTTGCGCCGAAAGTGAGAGGCTCGCCGTCAAACCCCACACCAAAATTCCAAGATTTCGCCAACCACTCATCATTTTGCCACTCCCAAAACGTCCCACAGTTCTAAATCGCCTGAACCACTCACTTGATAATCTTTAGTTCTTCTCGGGCACGAAAAGCCTCGGGGCTGAGCGGATATTTTTTTATTACAAATTGAAGATGAGGTTTTGCAAACTCCGACATTTGAAGGGTGCTGTAGACCTGCCCCTTCGCTAGATGTGCCGCAGGAACTTTGTTGCTCTGCGGATATTTTTTTAATATGCGGTCAAACGCCAATAAAGCTTTGCCAAAGTCTTTTTTCTGATAATACGCTAGTCCCTCTAAATAAAGTGAGTTGTAGATCGGAAGAGCGTCGTGTAGGGAAAGAGTGTCTTCGCCTGTGTAG
>CALCCV010000438.1 GCA_937900305.1 uncultured Pseudobdellovibrionaceae bacterium
AAACTCAGCTTTGCAACTGCGAAGGCAGTAACCAGCAGAAATAGAAGGCCTATTTGATATCGTTTTGGTAACGTTCTGAAAATCTTCATAACGTCACGATATCGGGTTTTTTGGGCCTTATATTGAGCCGAAACCGCACTCAGCTTCAGATTTTTTCAAGACCTGGCGTCAATCAGACCTGGCGTCTATTTTACCAAGGCAGAGTGTTTCCTCGGTGGAAAAAACCGCCCGATGGCCCATTCTCTGGCAACAGAGCCAGTTCGACAGAGGTCTTGCCGCCTTCGGAAACTTCGAGGGGAGCCATGGGTCCTCCCATTTCTGTTTTGACCCAGCCTGGATGTGCCGAGTTTACTTTTATGTTGGTATTTTTTAGCTCGTGGGCGAGATGAACTGTAAAGGCATTCAGTGCAGTTTTTGAAGCATCGTACGCAAACACCTTTCCATCATAAATCGGAGATTCTGGATCCGAATGCAAAGAGAGTGAGCCGAGAATGCTCGAAAGATTTACGATTCGACCTGCGGTCGATTTTTTTAAGAGGGGTAGCAGAGTTTGAGTCAAAGCAATGGGTCCAAAAAAATTCACGTCAAAAGTGGTGCGCAAAATTTCTGGCGAAGTTGTACTGGTGCGATTCGTTCGGTCGCCAGAAGCGCTCGAAGCATCGAGCATCGTCCCAGCATTGTTGACCAATATATCGAGTCGACCGAATTTTTCTTGAAAAAATAAAAATACTTTTTCAAGGTCCTCTTTTCGAGTTACGTCGAAGGCAATCGTGTCAGCGTGGTGACCTTGATCCCGCAATTTTTTAGCGGCGACTTCTCCCTGGGTAGCATTTCGGGCTCCGACGACAACGTGGACACCTTTCTCGGCAAGCTCGCGAGCAGTTTCGAAGCCCAGGCCACGATTGGCTCCTGTAACGAATGCAATTTTTAAATTCGAGTTCATAAGATCTCCTTAGTAAAAAACAATCTACCAAATGCCTTTGAGTTTCATAATTATTTGAGCAAAAGCTTGAGCAGGCCAGGAAACTTTTTATCCAACTCCTTCGATCTCAAAGAAGTAAATTTTCGAGTGCCCTCACATCTCATCCAAATGATCCCCGCTTCCCTCAAAATCTGAAGGTGATGAGAAAACGTGGCTTTCGTCACTTGGTATTGGAATGTACCGCACGCCTTTTCTTGGCCCTCCGCCTCAAGCAGTTCAGTAACGGCGGCGAAACGCACAGGATCTCCGAGCGCTTTAAAGACTTGTTCGACAGAAATATCTTTAAGCTTAGGATGAAGTTTCGATGACTCATTGTTTTTCATAGTTCGAAGAATATCTAACAAGCCAGTTGTTCTTTGTCAATCGGAGCGGTACCATCACGTTAGATATTTTTCGAATTATAGGATGACAAATGGCAATGGTGAATTCCAAATCCAATCAACGCTTGATTGCACTGCTTTCTTTTGCGATCGGTACAATGGCCGCAAATATCTATTATCCCCAGCCCATCCTTGGGCTACTCGCAAATTCGCTGGGTTTGCGTCCTGACGCTGCGGGATTGATCATGACGCTCACTCAAGTTGGATATGGACTTGGTGTACTGTTTGTTATTCCCTTAGGAGATTTGTTTGAAAATAAAAAACTGATTTTGACGATGATTTTGATCACAATTGTTGCAGAATTGGTGTTGGGTTTTTCGAAATCGGTGATTCCTTATTTTATGGCTTCTGTCTTGGCGGGCCTGGGCGCTTCGGCGGTGCAGATCATTGTTCCCTATGGCACACATCTTTTTGATCGCGCATCTCGAGGGCAGGTTTTAGGTAGTATGATGAGTGGATTGATGTTGGGAATCATGTTGTCTCGGCCCTTGGCAAGTTTGTTGACGGATCTAGTTTCACTCCACACGGTGTTTTTTGTTTCAGCGGCGGTCATGACTTTGTTGTTGTGGAAATTGGCGTCGGCTCTTCCGGAGCGCCAGCCAACGTCGTCGAATCTAAAATACAGTTCGTTGATTTGGTCGATGAAAACTCTGTTTATCACCACTCCCATCTTGCGACGGCGCGGGCTTTACCAAGCTCTTATGTTTGGTGCATTTTGCCTATTTTGGACTGTCGTGCCTCTGATGCTTGTTCAATCGAAATTTAATTTTTCGCAAAAGCAGGTGGCTTTGTTTGCATTGGCGGGACTCGCAGGGGCCATCGTTGCCCCTTACGCCGGAAAAATGGCGGATCAGGGATTCGGTCGCAAAGCCACCATTTTGGCTCTGGCCGCTGGGTTGGTTTCGTTTCTAATCAATCATTTTGTGGTTGAAGGAACTTGGTGGTCGTTGACACTTTTAGTCCTGGCCGCCAATCTTTTGGATGCGGGTGTGTCAGCTCATTTGGTGTTGGGCCAGAGAGCCATTTTCATGATTGATCCAAACAATCAAAGTCGGCTGAACGGCCTTTACATCGGTATGATTTATGTGGGTGGTGCGATCGGTTCTGCCCTCGGAGCATGGACTTATCTCAATGCTGGCTGGGGAGTTGCGAGTTTGGTAGGAGCTCTCTTTCCTTTGGGCGCTTTGACTTTGATATCGAGTGAACGCCTTTTTGGTTATCAAGAGTCGGCTTAGCCTTGACCCTTTAAACAATGGACGAATCGACTTTAAAAATCGGTTCGATCTCATCTAAGAAACTCGTGATGAGCTCTGACTCTGACAATAGGCGAAGGATGTCGATTTGAAGAAGTTTTTGGGGATTGCCCTTAAGTCCCATCAAAGCGCTGTAGAATCCGGTGGTTTGTGTGCGGAATTCAAAACTCAAATCGTAGGCGTGGCCAAAGACTTTGCGCAGACTCGCGAACTCATTGGGTTTCGGATGAAGGTGGCCGTCGGAGATGACAAAATTTAAAATCTGTTGATAGGTCCGAGCGTTGGGTTGGGCCAAGAGGCAGTTTGAAAAAAGATACGACAGATAAACAAATCGGTAAAGCCGTGAATAACCCAACAGAGCATTGGATGTTTTGAACATAGATTCGGTCTCCCGATCGTGGGTGACGTGAGAGTTGAGTTCGTAAAATAACTGAGCTTCGTTTGAATCATTCACTAAATTTGCGAGAGACTCGACGGTGTTGGCAAATGCTTCTGCCATAATGAGTTGAAAAATTCGCATCTGATCGCTTGTCAATTGAGTGTTTTGCCAATCGGCTTTTTTTAAAATTTCATCGGCGATGCAGTGGCTGGATTCGTGAAGGCAGTGATTTGCTTTTACCATCAAAATTTCGTCGCAGTAAAATTTGGCGGGCTGGTTGGCCTCGATCTCTTTGAGGACGGTGACATTGTCGAAATACGGTACGAGTTTTTTTTCAAGAATGGATTGAAGCGAGCCGTAGGGAAAGACGGCGTAGTGGCAGAAGTCTTTGTTGGTCAAAGCGTATCTCAAATGCAACAATGAATTGCGAATATTTCGAAAGATGAAGGAGTGTTCGTATAGATATCCGTCGCCTAGGCTGAGTGGCAAACTTTGCGGTAGGCTGGCTTGATCATGGCTTCGCAGGAGATTTTGGAGTTTCACCCGATTGGCGGCCATGTTCAGCGAACTCCAAATTTAGCTTGCGCAATAAACTCAAAAGACCGCAACCTGGCTGCATGTTCATAGGTGTCGGAGGTGATGATGAGCTCGTCTGCGCCGGTAGCAGCAATGAGCTGATCTAAGTCTTTTCGAACTTTTGAAGGACCGCCGACCACGAGTAAGCTGAGCATCGATTCGACGGCGGCTTTCTCGCGATCGCTCCAGATGGCATCCATATCGAGAACCGGCGGAGATGAAAGTTTGCGATCGCCGCGAATGAGTCCTAAGAAGGACTGTTGCAGACTTGTGGCCAAGTAGGCAGCAAGATCGTCGGTTTCGGCGGCGACAACGGGAACACCCACCATCACGTAGGGTTTATCCAAAACAGAGGACGGCTCAAATCGCGATCGATAGATTTCAAAGGCTTGCATCATCGCAGCGGGAGCAAAGTGACCTGCGAATGCATAGGGGCGACCCATTCGCGCAGCCAGTTCGGCACTGTAAAGGCTGGAACCTAAAATGTAAATTGGAACTCGCAAGCCTGCGCCTGGAATCGCGCGAATTTTTTGACCGGGTTGGGGTGGCGCAAAATAATGTAAAAGTTCATTGATCAAATCGCCAAAATCTTCACCCCGCAAACTTTGATCACGGCGCAAAGCTTTCGAAGTCAATTGATCTGAACCTGGGGCACGTCCCAATCCTAAATCAATGCGATCGGGATAAAGGGTTGTTAGAGTTCCGAATTGCTCTGCAATCACCAGTGGAGAATGATTTGGCAACATGATTCCACCGGAGCCAACGCGGATACTTTTTGTATTTTCGGCGATGTACCCGATGAGGACAGAGGTGGCGGCGCTGGCAATCCCTTCGATATTGTGATGCTCTGCAAGCCAATAGCGAGTGTACCCTAGGCGTTCGACATGTTGAGCTAGTTCTTTGGAATGAGAGTAGGCTCCGGCAACAGATTGTCCTTGAGACACTTTGGCGAGATCTAAAATTGAAATTTTGGTGGTAGAGAGATCTTTTTTCATGGACACCTCGGTGAGGTCTTATACCACGAATCTGTGGTTGGCAGACTCACCGAAATGCGAAAATTTTTAACCACTGCTGACACTAGGTTCTGGGACTCACCGGTGCGGGCTGGGCCGAGAGCGAAAGCGCTTCGGCCGGGTGAGATCTATCCGCACAAGCCGGCTGTGTCGAGGTTCATCAGTGTGTTCGGACTTGCATTTTGTTTCTTCAAAAAGTCAGTGTCGAGGTCCAGCTTTAGCTTTCCACTTCGGCAATTGTTCTGCAGGATGGATTGGGCCTTCGTGATGTTGGCCATTAGCGATTTTCCAGTCTGACCGTAAGTGCCAATGTCATTGGAGCGATAAAGTGCAGTTTTGGCGAAGAAAGTTGTGGCATCAGGAATTCCACTCTTTGCGGCCTCGGCAAACTTCATGAATCGCACGTAGGTGTCTGGCGACATATGAGTGACCGCTTCCAACACATTATTCGCACGCATCTGATTTGTGCGAATGTCGACGTCACCGCCGCAATCATTGTCTTTCAAAACCATTTCCCGCACCAAAATCGTCTGCTGACCAGGTTTGATGGCGGCAGAAATTTGGGCCAGTTCCGCTTCGGTTGAATTTCCCGGATGTTTTTTTGAACTGATGGCGGCCAGCTTGGCATCGATGCTTTTGGCTTCATCGTCTGTTGGTGAGACTTCTTTCAGAACTCCCGCTTCGAGATTGTACCACTTCACTTTCGTATGGATGTTGCCAATCCGATCATCTTGGTTCAATAAAGTGTCCAACAGCACCATGTCAGAGACGTCTTTCATCTGAATTACGACGGGGGCTAGTTTTAACAAATCAATGTTATTTTCCTGCAGTCCCGCGATTTCTAAAACACCTTTTGGATC
>CALCCV010000439.1 GCA_937900305.1 uncultured Pseudobdellovibrionaceae bacterium
CCGACAAACACCTCTCCAGTCGCTTTGAGGAACGTCAATTCATGTTTGTGACGAGAATGCTCTTTGCCTTCAGACTTCAGCAAATTTACTAGCTCATTCTGATTGCGCTCTCGATGAGCCTCAGGGAAAAGTTTAGTCACTAGAGAGGTTCCACAAATGAAATTCCTCGCATGCCCAAAAGTTTGTTCGGCTGAGGAGTTAATCTCAATGATCTGAAAAGACTGATCAACTGTTACAATGCAATCGAGTGCAGAATTGAGAATGGCCTCTTGAACCAATTGGCTCTCATGAAGGTTTTCCATCTTTTCCTGCATTTCGATCGAGCTCAGGCTCAAGGATCGTTCAATCAAGTAACGATCTTGCTCGTTGCTTTCATAGGTTTTGCTGATCAGGTCCATCAACGCAGTCCAGATATGAATCGGTGGCGGAGTTTCTGAAGAGGCCCCGATTTTTTTTAATTGGCGTTGAAGGAGTTTGTGTGGACTCATGCGGCTTCCGAAATTGTGGTCAGGGTCATAGTCTGGTTATGAAGTTCGCAGTTGAGAAATTTTTCGGTTGGCGAAATTTCTCCATAAGAGTAAAAGCCGATTTGGTGTGTATTTGGCAATCGATCGAGGATGGCTTCAATCTCTTCCTCAGCTCGCTCCCGAAGCACCAGTCGACGACCCACGCAACTGATTGCGATAGTGAGTGAGGGGCCAACCACATCGGGAAAACTTAGCACTTGATCAGCCGCGGAGGCGGCACCGTCCACAAGGCGGTCAAAATTTGCTTTCATTAACTGAGCCGACCAGCCTTGCGGTACGTCACCCGCAAAAATCAAAGAGCCGCTTTTTTCGTCCACGCTAAGTATTGTTCGCACTAGAAACTTGCCTTTATTGCTATGGTCTCGGATCTGGAGCGGAAAAAGAAGACCACTCGCGGGCAATTCGCCTGCGCGCTCGCCCAAGTACTTTTTGTAAAGCCCGAGTGCAGATTGACCATCCAATTCGAAGAGGACATTTCCTTTGGAGCGTGTGATGAATCGCTCTGGGCCGAAGATGTCCCACCCTCCTCGCGAGCCGTGACCGATCTGCACTTGAGAACCGTAAAAACCAACAGCAGTTACAATGCCGCTAGACAGTTGCGCATCGTTAATGACCCACGTTTTTTTGAAATCAGCACCATCACCTGCCAAACCACCGGTCACTGTTACGGCTTGAAGACCTCGGGAGTTAAGTCCGGCAACCAACTCGCTTCCATTCACGTTAAGACCATCTGACATCACGAAAATTCCCTTTAAATCAGGAGCCCAGAGCTGTTCAATCAAATTCTGGCCCACCAGACTAGATCCTTCAATCGCTTGGATTTCGGCGCAGGCGAGCTTTAGGCGAGATTTGTCCATTTTAACAATCGCTACGGCCACTGAGTCGTCTTCGATTTTGCCATTGAAGATCTCTCCCGCGGTCGAACAGCCTGTGATAGCTGCCTGTGGAAATCTGGTGCGAAGGTCCTTTAACCAAGTTGGGTCGTTGGCCAGTTTCGGAGAACCTAGAGCCAAGACCAGCGTCGAGGTTGAATCCCAATCTGGAAGAGGTGCGGACCAGCTAGAGCCGTGTTTATAAAGCGTTGTAAAAACTTTCAATCATTCTCCAATGAAAAATGTTTCTCATCATAAGTTATTGTCCATCATGCTGCGGGCCGAAACTGCTCTGAACGATCTTTCGGCAAGGTCAAAACGAAACGCGTGTGAGGTGAATTCTCATCGAGTCGTAGACTGCCACCATGAGCATGTGCAATTCCCTGCGAGACACTCAATCCCAACCCTGTTCCTTTGCCAACTTCTTTGGTGGTGAAAAAAGGCTGCATGATTTTTTCTCGAATCAGTGGTGAAATTCCAGCTCCGCTGTCGGTTACACTCAGTTCAACTGATTCTCGTAGGTCTACCAAATGAATTTGAACCCATTTGTCTTGAGAACTCTGAGTGGCGTCATAAGAGTTGTTGAATAAATTCAATAAGACTTGCGATATTTCCGTCGGGCGACACGGAATCAGAAGGCTTCCCGCTCCGGATTCATCCACAATTTCCAATCGAACTCCATTGTTGGTGAAGCGCTCGCGGCAAAAGCTGAACGTGTCGTCGATAACTTTTCCTAAGGCGACGGGTTGCAAGGGGTCCCTTTCTCCATTTCGCGAAAACATTCTCAGACCATTGACGATCTTTGCGATTCTGAAACTGGTTTCACGAATGCTTTCTAAAGCTTCGGTCAGAAACCCCTGATCAAAATCACCATCGTTGATCATGTCTTGAACCTGCTCAGAGCGCATTTGAATAACTGCGAGGGGCGTGTTGATTTCATGTGCGACTCCTCCGGCCATTTCACCGAGTGCGGACATCTTGGAAGCCTGCACTAGAACTTGTTGTTTTTGTGCCAGTTCTTGGAGCGTGTGAGACAGCTCTTCCGTGCGCTTGGTGACCTTGAGTTCAAGATCTCGATTGAGCACCGTGAGCTCTGCGCTGGCCATTTGAAGTCGCCGAAAAAACGAAATCAGCGCGACGATGAGAATCACACAAACGGTGCCCAGCAGGAGCTTGATGTAAGTGGAGTTTCTGCTGTTTTGAGTCGACCAAGAATGATAAAGGTTTTCAGCTCGGGCTAAAGCTTCTGGCACTTGCCTAGAGAGAATTATTTTTTCACTCGTTTCGCGGTCTCTGAGGGACCTCAAGATGATCTTGGTGTGCAAAGCAAGCGAATCAACGAATTCAGCGGTGGAAGTTTTCTTTTGTCCGGGAGCTTTCATCAAAATTCCCAGGTTGTGAACCACCTGCTTTTCGTGATTTGGGGTGGGTGAGAGGTTGAAGCTTAGAACGCTGAATAAAAGCTGATGAGCTTGATGCTCCACTTCAGTTCCTTCGGCTTGGAGTTCCAAGGTGGAAAGATATTTCAATGAATTTCGAAGAACAGAATGCTTTGCCTTGAAGTCTTCGATGGCCATTTTCTTTTCATTCCACAGCCGAAAATACGATTCCAATTGAACTGGAAGTTCAGGAAGGTCCTCGATCATGGTCGTACTGAGCCTTCTTAACTCGTCACTTGCGTGGTCATTCAGTTCTGAGTCCGCGACCATCGAATCGTAGTTTTCCGACACAAAAGATCTGGATCGAAGGACATTTTCATTGAGGCTTTGATCGAGTATTAGGGCTTGGCGAAAGTTTTCTTTTACAATAAAATCGCTGGCAAGATCGTCTTCCGCCTTTTGTAAGAGATAAAATCCTGATCCGACCAAGAGGAAAAGCACCCCTAAAAAGGCCAATAGGCTACTTCTATTGGGCTTCATTCGCAGTTCCTCTCACACTTTGCAATGAAACGGGAAGTTGACCAGTTAAAGCCTTAAGGAATTCAACAATATCTTCAACGTCTTCAGCTACGAGATTTCGACCCAATTGGTACTTTGCCATTTTACGGACGGCTTCCTCCAAAGTAGGGACGGCTCCGTCATGGAAATAAGGCGCTGTGAGTTCTACATTTCTGAGACTGGGAACCCGAAAGACATACTTGTCTTGTTCGCGCTTGGTGACATTGTAGCGACCCAGGTCTGAATTTAGAAATCCCCCGCGGGCTTTAAAATAGTCCCCAGCGATGCCCAAGGACTGAAACATATTGCCACCAATATTCCTTCCTTGGTGGCAGGCCACACATCCAAGAGTGTCGAACTTCTGGTAGCCAGCCAACTGACGGGCGGAAAGGGCCGAAGCATCCCCCCGCAAAAACTGGTCAAAGGCCGAGTTGGGGGTGATCAAACTTTTTTCAAATTCCACGATGGCATCAATCACACTTTCTCGATGGAGTCCTTTGGGATAGATCTTGTCAAACTCTTCTATAACTCTCTTGTCCTGTTCAAGTTTAGCAAGTATTTCGGTCCAAGAGGTGGCCATTTCTATGGGGCTGTGGATAGGACCTTCGATCTGTTCATTCAGACTTGCAGCCCTTCCGTCCCAAAACTGACGAAAATTGAATTGGCTGTTAAAAACAGTGGGTGTGTTCACCTCTCCAATTTGTCCACGAATTCCAACGGCGGTTTTTAAGCTGTTAGCGCCGCCGTGGTACAAGTCATGACATGAAGCACACGAGAGACTGTCATCCTTTGAAAGTCGTTTGTCTTCAAATAACATCTTTCCAAGGCGGGCTTTTTCCGGATTTGCGCTCGTATGTTTCGGCAGGGGACTGAATGCACCCGTCCTCAGTGGCTCAGATTGAGAAATCGCAAAAATCTGTTGTTTTAATTTCTCCTTCTCAGCACCTAAGGTTGGGACTTGTGACGTGAATCGAAATAAAATATAGATTGCGGTCGCTAGACATATTGAAAACACTGAGAAGTAGTTCCGAATTTTTAGCTTTAATTCCGTTTTCATTCGAGTGTCTCTACGGACAGTTAATCATTAAACTTAAGTCAACTTAGTCCTGTATTTGGAATGTTATAATAATTGAACAAGCATTAAGTTTTTTGGCTGCTTTCACGATAATAGGATATCGCCTACATCGATTGTGCAGAAGGTGAAAAGAGATGGCTATGACTGACGAACGAAAATTTTTGCATGACGTGGCTGGTCCGATCGCCACTTCCTTGTTCATAGCTGAAATCCTCGATGAAAATCTTTCCGCGAAGTTAGCTCCTACAGAAGATGACTTGCTGCTAGTGAAACAAATTTTGGAATCCTTGGGTAAAGTGAAGACCATGTTGAGTGAGCGACGCGATATTTTGATCGCTAAAGGAGACGGCCAATGAGGCTTCCAAAAGACACTAAAATTTTGATCGTTGATGACGAGCCAGCCTTGCGAAAAGCAATGATTTTTGATTTTAAAAGAAAAGGATTCCAAGTCTATGAGGCCAGTAACGGTCGCCAAGCGTATGATATCGTGTTCAGAGAAAAAGTTGATATAGTTCTGTCGGATGTTCGGATGCCTGATGGGGACGGAGTCGAGCTTCTGGAGCGAATAAAAGGGAATGAGACGGCATCTTCTGTGGTCATGTTCATTACGGGATTTGCGGATTTGACATGGGCCGAAGCTTATAACAAAGGAGCCGAAGCCATCTTTTCAAAGCCATTTGATCGCAAAGCCCTGATGGCAAAAGTGATGTCATTCCTTGTAGATAGTGAAGAGAGGTGGAAAATGCGGGGCGAAAATATTCCGGATACACCTCTCATCGAGTTGGATGCCTCAGGAGAAGGTCAGGTCGTTCAATTTGCTCTCGGCAGTGGCGGGATTTTTTTAGTTTGTAGCAAAGACCTTCCTGCAATTGATCAGATTGTTCATTTTCGGGTCAGGCTGAGCACAGCCGGGGAGAGGATTGAAGGATTGGGAATTGTTCGTTGGATTCGGAAAGCTGCCTCTGGAGAAATCTCGGGCTGTGGCATTGAGTTTGATCAACTTGAAGATCATTGCCGAGCCTCGGTGATTAAAAAAATTGCTCTTGATAAACCCATAGCCTTCATTCCTATGCGCAATTGACATCCTCGATAGGAGACCAGTATGAATTCTGCGGTTAAGAAAGCACTTCCTGACGCGATTTCTGAACGAAAAATTTTAATAGTTGACGATG
>CALCCV010000440.1 GCA_937900305.1 uncultured Pseudobdellovibrionaceae bacterium
GGTAGGAACGCGTGGGCCGCACATTGGCGAACAGGTTGAACTGTTTGCGCAGGATGGGGTGCGGGTTGATTGCGTTCGGCCCCTTGGGGTAGGCGCGGTGGCCGATGGGCCCCAGGATCCAGCCGTCGAGTCTGTTGATTTGCTAAGACTTAGCATACAATCCCCTTGAACTGCAAAACTCTTGATGTTTCTCCCAGCAAGAGATACAGTTGAAATTCCAGGACATGATGATGCTGACTGAGTACATTTATCAAAAACAAAACTGGATAGTGAAAATGTTGTTTCGAATGCGTCATAATTTGCACTGGTGAATATAAACTCTCGGTACGCGACATCTCGGTTTTTTTGCAGGTAGATTTCACTTCCGAAATAATTAGAAAAGTCTGCTCCACAGTATTGGTCATTGTAGAAGATGACTTTACATACAGGCTCAGAAGTCCAATATTTTGCCGTGTTCTCAGGATATGGATCACTCGCGTACTCATAAAGAGGAAGATTTGCAAGATAACGTTGAGCGAGTTCAATCGTACTTAACGAACTTGGATCTTGGAAATTCCGGGCGATTCCGCTACCAGTGTCAACGGTACACTTACTTGTATCATAATTGCGGAACTCACTTCCTTTTAAAAATAGATAATAACTTTCATATGTTTTTTCCGCGTCGAATGGTTTAGTATAACAATAGCTGCTTCTACAATGTTCAGCAAAGGCAGGACACGGGGATTTTACAGGGAGACCATGTAAACATATATTTCCAATTTCACCGCCACAACCTGAGAATACTACTCTTACTGCAGAGGCTTTGGGTCGACCGTAGAGCCCAAGGAAATACGGAGTCAAGAGTCGACCTGGGTATTGATGGAGACTTTGCAATCCTCTAATTTTTATTTGAAGAAAGCTAAGATACCATTGAGAAGCCGCCAGCTGACCTGAAACGCGCTGGGATTGCCACAAGACACCAGTTTCGTCATATGTACTGGTGACATAGTACCAAGATGGCGGTGCGGTCAGAAGAGTGTAACATCCGAAATCTTTGCATGAAAAGAAATAATCACGAGTCGGATTTTCAGGAGTGCTTATTTCTCGGCCGGCAGTGAAACATTCGCCTTTTTTGCATGGTTCGCCTACCTTTTCCTCATCGTTATCACTCACGAGGACACCTGCTCGCTCTTGGCATAATTCAAATGCTTGAGACGAGTTAAATGTCGATATAGAACTAGCAACAAATAGTGTTCCTCTAGCTTTAAATACAATGTTCATCAGCAGATCATCTCTACACGTGGTTTCTTGGCCGACATAGTCACTGATCTCTTGCCGGAATAATCTTGGCATGGTTGGAATTGTGTTAATGCGGTACCCATAAAACTGAATTTCACTAATTGCAGCTCCGGCTTGCCAAGTCAAAGTGATATTTTGGACAGGAGGGACGTCACTTGTTGTAGGAATGCAACATTTAGAATACAGACTACAACCTCTCAAGACTGAATTTGTCGGCTTTTCTCTAAAAACTCCATTGACTACATTCTCAG
>CALCCV010000441.1 GCA_937900305.1 uncultured Pseudobdellovibrionaceae bacterium
TCGATGAAACCGTCAAATTTCTGCGCTTTGAATATATTTTGCCAGATGACCTTGTTAACAGCATCGATACATTGGGTGAAAACACTGTCATTGCAGGCAACGAAGTCACCTATTCCGCTGCTGATTTGAAGATTGTCGAGAAAAAGTTAACAACAAAATTTATGCCCGCCTCACGATTTTCAATTTTGTTACTAAACCCGGACGTTGCTCCATTTAAGAATAAAAAATGCCGTCAATATTTCTCACAAAAATTTCGCACATCTTACTCTGAACTCGCGAATAAGAGCCAAGCTATGGAGGCCAGTGTTTTCACGAAAGTTCTGCCAGGCTACTTAAGTGTGAGGGACCTGGAGGCAGGACATGAACTTTCTAAAAAAGACGTAGCTCAATGCCGTGAACAATTGAAGAAAGCAGACATCCATTGGGGCTATACGCCTTCCGAAAAAAGAACTCTTTTTGTCGAAGCCCTTAAAAATGCAACTGATAAAGTGGGAGCAAAATTCACCGAGCCGACAGTGGCTACCGATCGAAAAGAATTGGCTACACTATTTACTTCAGGAAAAATTTCGGTCCTCAACGGAAGTTCTGGGTTTTGGGCACTTGATCCAGCTGGCGACATGAAAATGCTTCTGACTCCCAACCTCCATCCGATTTTGACCTTTGTCAGTAGAGATGATTTAACGCAAAAACTGGTAACAGATCTACAGTCTGATAAACCCGATTACAAAAAAATCAATAGGCACTTATTCGATCAGGCAGAGTTTAATGTCTATTCGCACCTGCGAAGGTTCTTCGCTTCCACAGGCCCCAATCTACTAGCATCACTTCCCATCGCGATTTCATCACCTGCTCCGTGGCAGGTTTTTGAGGTCAGGTGATGACTCAATCTCAGTCGTCCACGCATTTGACGAAGTTCGTAAAAAAATTAAAAGCTCGCGGTGCTTTGCCAAAACATATTGAGTTATCGCGGCTTGGGCCCGTCCATCTTGCGAGCATTTTTGATAGTGTTCAATCGGACATCATTGCCGAATCTATTTTCACAGGCATGGATGTTGATCCCGAAGTTGCCGTACTAAAAGGGTTGGTGGAGAGAATCGAGCGCCAAGCATACATTAATGGAAAAGAGAACGGCCATACCACCTGTAACACCAATAGATCAGATGGATTTGCAGCATTTCC
>CALCCV010000442.1 GCA_937900305.1 uncultured Pseudobdellovibrionaceae bacterium
AGCCTGATTTACCAAAACTGTAAAAGTCGTCTAGATTTGAAAATGAACTCCGAGTTTTTAAATCACCTGAGGCTTCACTCTGCGCGAGCGACCTACCGGGCGAATCCTGATTTTGATCTTGTGGGCCCGCCTGTTTCCAAGACGAACACGCCAGCAGTCCGCCCAAGATCAAACTCACACTCACCGCAACTCCAGCGCGGGCAAGTTTTGCCGCCGCGACTGGCGATTTCGGTTTAGAAAAAGTTGTTGTTCCGATGAACGAATTTTCGTTTTTTTTCATGCACGCCCCTTAAAATTTGGAAGCTGAAAACGATGTTTGAATGAACCATCGTCTGCTTCGTAGCTTAGACCTAGAACACAAACCTGGCGACTCAATTCTCACGCTTGCTCTTCCATCCCAATGTTAAAGTAAATCATTCCCAAAGTATACGGATGAGAGTTTTGTTCGATAAGTTGTTGATCGAGCCTTTCAGTGCAGCTGTTAACCGGCTTTGTTAACACCTCGAATTGAATGCTTTTGACGCTATGAGTCTTTGGCGTTATAACTGATCTCACAAAAGCCGACCCTAAAATATAAAGTACAAAGGAGAC
This sequence comes from uncultured Pseudobdellovibrionaceae bacterium, assembly GCA_937900305.1. Taxonomy (GTDB): domain Bacteria; phylum Bdellovibrionota; class Bdellovibrionia; order Bdellovibrionales; family Bdellovibrionaceae; genus CALCCV01. Next base: position 592 of record CALCCV010000442.1, read on the forward strand.
CTATGAAGTCAGTTATTTTTACCTTAGTATTAGTTGCAACGACTTTCTCTGCTGGCGCATCTCATGCTAACGAAGTTCTGAAGTTCACTCATCGGGTGAATTTCTTTGGAAATTCAGGAATGGGAACGCTGGCGCAACCTGTGGCCGCAGAAATCGAGCTCATCGCTGTGACCAGTCCTGACCCTTCTGCCCAGATTTGGCGCGGAAGCGCTGAGATTCCAATGGAGGGCACCGATTTGAAACTTAAGGTTGAAGTTGAAAAGGCCATTGCTGAATGCGAGCCATTTGTTGCACGACCATTGTGTGGCACCGGTCGCCCGATCTACAACGTCGCTTCGCATATCAATGGTAAGGTTTCTTTTACCGCAAGTGCAGACAATCTGAAATATTTGTCCATGAGTGGCGGCGCCGATAACGTTAAACATGACAGTCTCGGTAGGGCCCAAGCCTGGGTGACTTTGACATTTGAAAATTAAATGAGGGTACGGTGATACAGTAAGTACAGATTACCGCGAGCCCAATTTTTTTCGGTTGGGCTTCTCGCTGTTAGAGAGAGGAAAAAATTGAACCTGCAGTTGATAGACTTCGCGGCAGGGTCCTTCGACTAGGTGATCAGCAATTGCGATGAGCGCCTTCTCAATCATTACTTTCGCTGTTTCGATTTTTTCGGGGTTCACAGCTATTGTATATCCGGTCATCAAGCGGTTTTGAAATGAAGATTGATCCGTTTTATTTAAAAGATGCACAATTGCTTTTTTCATTAGGTCCGCGTGAAATTGACGAATGATCTGGCGGCTTCTTGGGGATTGGGGAAATCGAGCTTTGCGAACTTGTTTTTTAAATCGTCCATTTGATTCTCGCGTGATAAACTTTTCACCGGTAAGGATCGAAAGCGAGCGTTTGATATCTCCGGCGGCGACACTAAACGCATCAGCTAAAATCTCTACGTCATCGACAAAATTTTCGCAGCTTACATATTCAGCCAGCGCCAAATTCAACCATGAAGAAAAAATCATCGAGTCGTCCGTCAACACGTCGTGAACTTCATCTGTTTGAGCTTGGCGACTATTTTTTGAGTTCTTGAAAGGCGAATGAGTTTGCAAAGGGGCCATTTTTTTACTTTTCAACCAATCTCGTTCATGAGCCGCAAAGATCTTTTCTGTTGTCAGAGTGTCCAATTGAAGGCTCTTAGCTAGAATGGCCAAAGTTGCGCGGTTGGGAAGGCGCTTTGAGGCTAGGACCAAACTCAAAAAAGCGGCAGAACGCTTCACCACCGCACTCCATTGACGAAGTGAAAAGCCATCGTGCTGTTTCAAATTGTCAAAGTGGGTTTTCAGAATCTCGGTAGATTCGAATTTTTCTATTTTCACGGTGGTCATTGAAGGTCTTTCTGCCAAGTGCATAGATTGTCGAGGATCATGGAAACCATAAAATTCATCGTTCGCCCCGGCAAATTTTGCAAGTTGGGAGCAATTCGACACTTAATGGACTTCCCGTTTGCGGATCTCGGGCACATAATAGAACCGGGTACAATTCTTTCGTTGCTTTCAATCTCGAGTTCAGCAATCATCTGAAAATATTTTTTGAAATCCATCCAATCGTCCCTGCATTTCCGAATTTGAATTGATAAAGGTTCTGGTGCTGAGTTCAGCGCGATGATCTCCTGAATGGTGTAAATGGGCTTCGGTGGAGGAGGTTGAAAGTCTTCGACAATCTCTTCGAAAAATTCGAGGAGCCAAACTTTCATGGTCGCAGAGGCGTGGTCAC
>CALCCV010000443.1 GCA_937900305.1 uncultured Pseudobdellovibrionaceae bacterium
TCCCTACACGACGCTCTTCCGATCTCGGCATGAGGTTGGCCATTGATTTGAGTTTCCGCCCCAAATCCTCCCACACCCCAAGAGTTTTTAAAATAATAAACACCTTTGTAAGTGAAATTCTTTGTTGTTCCATCGGCCATCAAAGTGGGAACAGTCACTTCGAGTGCATCATCATATCCGACGATAACAATCGAATGCCCTGCTGGATCTGTGCGAGACATTTCGCGATCCACAGAGCCCACGGCGGGATACCCCACGATGCCCTTCGCCCAATGATCCATATTGCGAGGAATACCAAGACCTTCCGCTTTGCGGTGATTCCAAGCTCCATAGAAAAAATCGGCGTCCCAAGTGACCGCAACACCTTTGTTAAGAAGGGTCTTAATGGCGGTCTCAGAACTCACGTTGAAATTCACTCCAATTTTAGAGGTGAACAGTGTGCGGGCTTTCCCTGCCTCCGTGCGAGCTTTTAAAAATTCAGGATCATGAAGGGAACTGGCCGGATTCAGGAGCTCCTGATCATTGGCAGTCAACAGCTCTGGACTTCGGTGCCCCAACAAGCACGTGGTTAAAGAAAAACCAGAGAGAAGTCCGCAGCGACTTTCTGACAAAGTCCCAGGGACAACTTCAGTCCATGTCTCGCCAATGTATGGCAAGGTCGCCTCGCGAGGCGTGCCGATGTCCCGAAACATTTCAAAATTGCGAGTCGACCACGATCCCTCTGTCCCCGATTCGCGGGTGATCAGGTATTCCAACCACTCTTCAGAAAGATCTGTATCTTTGGGAACCTGAAACTCACGAATCAAAGCCCCTTCGAGCAAGGCCGTCGAAGAAAAGATGGAACAAGTGCCGCGACTCAATTGCGCTTTGACCGGCGTCATCGTCGCAATCACTGCCTCGACATTGCTTCGAATAGGCAAGCTATCAAATCCTGCAATGCCCATCTGACTGCGAGTCATCGGTAAATTTTTAACTTGGTATTGCGGATCCAAATAGGCCCCGTCTTCCTCAACTTGGGCCAGCGCTATGCCAGACCACATTGAAAAGACACTCAAAGATACGACGAATTTTTTCGCAAACTCTTACACTCTTTCACAAACTCTCCTTCAAGGGAGCCTAAAGTCTTCGAAAATCAGATTAGAAAATGACGGACTCAGAAAATTTTAGGCAATTTTTTAAGATTGATTCGGAGAGGGATATAGCACGCAAGATGCAAAACTCAAAGAGAGGTTTTATACCCTGACGAAGGACAGGAAAGAATTTCGAAGGAAATCCAGAGTGGCACTACCTCGAAAACAGATTTCGAAGAGAAATGCCACTCGGGTTTTACTGGACAACGGAATTGAGACCTACGGTGGCAAAACCACGCGCCAATTCTTTCTATAAGTTGGCGACTTGCGACCGGACCTATCGAGAAGATAAACCTCGAACTTGTGAGGCCCACCGGTTAAGCCCCGATATTGTTTCGAATTTCCGCAAGGCTCTTCAGGCAAAGCATCGATTTTACACATGTAGGTGTCGCGATTGGCTTCGACGCTGGAGTAACGGAAAGTCACATTCGGACCCGTTTCATCGGCAGGGTCGGGAGCCATAACGATCGGTTCAGGATTGATCGTATCAACTCTGACGCCAATGTCTTTAGTCGAAACGTTGCCGGCCTTGTCCGTCACAACGTAACGGACTCGATTGTAAACATCTGGCAAAAATCCTTTGAGATATTTACTCGGTCCGCAGTCGATGGCGTCGCTGCCGTTGACCTGACAGGTCACACTCGCCACACCGCTGCCGCCTTGATCATCCAACTCAACAACGAAGGTCTCACCAGTGCCTTTGATGAAGCCCTTGTCAGGATTCACCGGAGTGATTTGTACAGGCGTTGAGTCGACGTTGAAGTTGTGTGGATTGGAGACCTTGAAATTTTCAGCCTTGTCGTAAGCCGTGACTGTGAAGCGATACCGGGCATCTTGAGTGAGGTTGTAACGTTTGGGTGAGGTACAGGCCGCAGGCACCGCCGCCGGCGCTTCTGCGGTCAGATCTTGAAGTGTACACATGTATCGCACAACGCCGGTGCCTGCTCCGTCAAGACCTTCAAAAGTGAAGTCAACCTGACGCATCTTATCCAATGCTTTTGGTCCCGTGATAACCCGCGAGGTCGCAGGAGCCACACTATCAACGGTCCATCCATAAGGCAATTCAGACTTATTTTGAGCGGCATCGGTGACTTCAACTGTGAATCTATACTCTCCTTGCCCTAGGTCAGCATAAGCTTTGGGCGACGTACAAGGAGCGTAGGTCCCCAACATAGGGCCATGATCCAGTTTGCAGCGAAACGTTTGATCGGGGCTGAGAACATCAGCCGCGCTGAAAACAAAGTTGGCCGTCAGCTGAGAAGTGAATTTGGCTGGCTTTGATGTGATCTGAAGTTCCGGGGCCCTTGAGTCAATCTTCCACTCATAGCGCATCACGACCGATGAGTTACCCGCTTTATCAGTCGCTCGGGCTTCGATAGATCGGAAGAGCGTCGTGTAGGGA
>CALCCV010000444.1 GCA_937900305.1 uncultured Pseudobdellovibrionaceae bacterium
TGCGCCATCTGTCACTGGTAGCTATTTGCTTCAAAACGACAGACTTACAGGGCAAACAAGTGCTAGTTACGCCTGAAGGATTAAAGATTTATATGCTTTTGGCTGGAAGGGACGAAGTCCCAAATAACCTGCTGAAACTTGTTCGAGAAGAAACCGTTGGGGGCGAATCCGCGCCCCTGTATGCCTTGGCGAAGCGGGCCTCTGGTGACTTTTCTAAGCTTTCGATCTCACGTTCGGACATTAGAAAGAATGGTGATCCGTAGAGGACTTGAACCTCTGACCTTTTCCATGTCAAGGAAACGCGCTACCAACTGCGCCAACGGATCATCTTTTAGGGCTTCAAACTGAGGGTAAAATATTGCATGAAGAGTTGGGAGCCTCAAGCAGTTTCTGGATTGCGAGTTGTGACAGATGGGGAGTTTTGACTCAAATTTCGCCAGCACAGATGTTGCTTATTCTGAAAGTGCATCGATCAGAGCATCGGTCTTGAATTGCAGGGGAGGCACAATGGGCCAGACAGAAGAAATCATGTCCAAAAAATTGATCACCATCAGTTCGAATGCCAGTTTGCATGAGGCTTATCAAATGATGCGTAACAACTGGGTTCGTCATCTTCCTGTCACAGACACCGCGGGGCAAATGATTGGTCTGATCAGCGATCGAGATGTTTATCGTGGTGTGAAGGCGGTGTCCCTCGCGCTGCCAAGTGACACGCGTCGAACCATGGAGAGCTGGTACTTTGAGCCAGAGCACCTCGTCAAAGATTTTATGCAGGCTCCGCTCCAGATGTTTGATCGGGCGACTCCGCTCAAAAAAATTGTGGACCGGATGATTGACGAAAAGGCCTCTGCCTTTGTGATTTCGGATCACGATGAACCCATCGGAATTGTGACCACCGATGACTGTTTGCGCCTGCTGCATCATCTTCTCAACGATGAAGAGGATCAATGGACTTGGGACTCGTGGTTTTTGAGTCCCGGCTTTCAAAAGGCCGTTTATTCCATCGGTCAAACGGGCCTTTGACACGCGCGCCCCACTTGAGTAGGAGTGAATTCGGTCTGTGGCGAAAGCCGTGAGGGGGGGCTCATGAAATCGTTATTCATTTCTCTTTGGTTGATTTTAGCGTTGGCGATTCTTTTGCCCAGGATGGCTTCGGCTATCGAGCCTGTTGCACTTTCCCAAGTCAGTTCGTTCTCGAGTGAATGGTGCAATGCCAATACCGAAGCGCTGACAACTCTTACGACGGTGCCGCAGATCGAAACGGTGTGCTGGGGGCAGGTTCAATTTCAAAGTAATTCTGTGCGGGCTGTGAGCTTCATTTTGAAAGATGGATCCAAAAGCACTTTTATCGAAGGAGACTTTGAAACGGTGGATCTATTTCATCTGAATATGGATCTCTACGGGCCTTTGCGCTCTGCGCAGCTGCCCATAGTGGCTGGGCAGGCCGGGCATGCTCAGCTTTTGTTGGATGGAAATGGCGAAGTGATTGGAGTCGAAGGACTCTTGGGGCTTGCCCGGCCATTTGCAGCTAGCAAGCCCTAGGTAAAATCTCTATTAAAACTCAAATTTTCATTTGCCTAATTATCAATAGTTTTATCAATAGCTCAGAGATCGAAGGGCGCCGAAACTCCCAAGCGGAAACCAGTGTCTTTGAATGACGAGGCGATATCGCTCAACTTGGTTCCATCGACTTTTTCAAAATCGTTGGAGAAGTATTCGAGATTGATGGATACGATGGGGAGTGCCGTGAATCCCACGCCCAGTTTGTAAGAGGATCCGCCTTCGAGATCGCTGTCGCCTAGGCTGCTTTTTAGCGTGGCTTTGTTGCCAATTCCGTAGCCAAACCAAGCTCGCACCAAAATTGGAAAATCAAAGCCCGCATCCAGATAAAGATCAGATCGAGAGACCTTTTCAGAGCTTCCACTGTCGGGCTTGAAAGTTCCGTCGTTGATCAAGCTGTAATCGAGAGCTAGCCAAAATAAAACGGGCAGAGTGTATCCCACTCGTGCGCCCAGTTGAACACCAGTGGATTTTCCACTCGCGTCGGCCCCCAAAAATTTGGCATCTTGATTTGAGGACTCATAGCTCAAATAAG
>CALCCV010000445.1 GCA_937900305.1 uncultured Pseudobdellovibrionaceae bacterium
AGATTAGCCAAATCAAATGTCTGATCAGTTCTAAAAAAACCCTCTGCTTTGGTTCCAGAAGCCTTTCTGAGTGATTCGAGAAGGATTAGACCACGATCAGTTAAATCATTTGCCACTGCTTTGCTGAGAATAAATGTGTCCTCAATTTCCTCTGCGAGATCAGAAAATAATGTCGCTTTATCTGGCATTAAATGATTCAGAATCAAAGCCGCTGCAATTCGGCTTTGCGAATCTGCCACGTTCCCTTCTAAATATAGTTTAGCAGCAGCGTAAGCCACCCCCAGTTTCTGCTTTAGGATGTGTAAAGCGGGTACTGCAGAATGTTGCCTCGAATGTATGAGTCTAATTGAATCTTGATCGAATTTGATCGTATCAAGATAACTCCAGATCTCATCATAGCTCCCGAAGTCGATAGTTTCTATGTTTGCTTCTTTCAGCCAACCTAGTTCTTGAGCGTTGAAAGTACCTTTAACTGCCAAAACGTAAGATCTGTGCTGAATGTAAAACTTTAAATTTTTTCGACAGAAATCTACAAAAAGCTGGATTGCAGGATCTTTGAAAGAAAATCCAACAAACAAAAATGGATGAGCAAGAAACAGACTTCGTATACAAGTCTGATACCACTCAGTCTCTGTAGTTCTCCTGTAAGAATCAGAATCCAGTACAAGAGATTTGGGCCTATTGTCGTCGCCATGCAAATGGAGTATGCATTCTTCGCTGCACAATGCAAAGCCCTGCACTTCTTCCTCACCTGAGGAAAAGGACGCCACATCCTCGCCTCGGGTCATCGCAACCGACCGTTCATAAAGTCGATCGTAGTTTGTCGTAATTATTTTGTGAAAAGGTAAGTAGGCAACAGCTTCAACATCCTTGAGAGACGGCTTAACTTTTTTTGTCATTTCGCAAACACGTTTGTAAAACTCCGCATCATCTACGCTTGCTTTGGCCAAATCAGCGGCCTTTAAATATTTTCCAACAGAAAGTTGTTTCTCAATCATGGGCATCAAATTGGGGTCGATCTCACGGGCCACATCTCTGATAAGCTCATTCCAACTCGGGTATCCGGCTCTCATTGCGTAACCAGCACCTAGAAATGCAATAAAACTGCCATTTTCAAGTTTTCGTTTTAGTTCAATCGCATCCATCAGTCTTTAGTCTCCATGGCTCCAAATACATCGGCCTGATCAGCTCAAAACTATGAGGCTGCCCAGTTATAGATTCTACCATTGTGCTCTTTATAGTATGGACTATCGGCTAGGCCGTCGAGTCCAGGATGACCAATGCGCAGAGTCAGATTCGTAACACAACTCCTTCACAGTTGAACCGGATTCAACTCCGATAACAAGAACTACTACAGGAGGTGCCTATGCCAGTTCAGATTTAAGTTCAATCTGGAATTCCAGACTTTCTACGACTTGAGATGCATTACCTAGTCCGACTCCAGGATCAATGCCGTGGCGTCTTCGCTCAGGACCCCTCAATTTGTGGACCTAGGTGTTTTTTTGTATCGAGATAAAACATGCCTACGATGATTCTGTAAAACATACTTTTGACTGGCATTCTTCCCCCTCTACTAAAAAAAAAGGCGAACCGTCTAAGTTCGCCGCGCAGGTCATTGATTGTCAGGCTCATTGAGCTCTTTATGCTGGCTTAGGGTCGCCACCATGTAAATCCGGAAATATTGATCCCGTTTCCTGGAGTTTTTTCTCTGCCTCGGCTTGAGCCGCTACCTTCATCTTCAGTTCTTGTTCTTCGCGCTTCATCGATTTTTTTTCGGCCGAGACGCTCCCGTGACTGCACTTAGCTATGACACTGACCTGTCTGTAACTGATACCACTTTTTAAAAGTTTGCGAATCAAATCTGAATCGCGCATCTTTTTTCTTCCGATCAATTTCCCTTTTGCGCGGGCATTTTCAAGTCCGATCTTTACGCGACTTGCTATCAAATCTCTTTCAAGTTGCGCGATCGCGGCCAAGATCGAAAAAATGGCCACGCCTACGGCGCTGTTCGTATCAATTCTTTCCGAAATACTAACAAAATGTACGCCTTTCTGCTTAAAGCGAGTTAGCGCATTCAGCAAGTGCGTCGTACTTCGGGCAAATCGACTGAAGCTGTGCACGACGACCGTAGACACCTCATCGCGTTCTACAGCGGCCATCATCTGATCTAATGCTGGCCGGCTCGATTTGGTGCCACTGATCCCGTTGTCTGCAAAAAATTCTACGTTGTTAATGTCGTTTTGTTCGCAGTATTGCCGTAAAACTCGGACCTGACTTTCGAGACCGGTGTCCTGCAAAAGTGTGCTGGTTCTTGCATAACACGCCACTTTTTTGCCCTCAGTTTTCATTACTTGAATACGTTCTCCTTTGTATAAATAGATTCAATTTAAGTCAAAAGTTTTCGTTACTTGAGCGAGTTCGTCCAAACCTAATTGCGGTCGCTGTCCTTAGTCTTTTTAGTTAATGAGGCCGCAAACGGAGACAGACTTGGGAGCCCGGTTGCAGCTTTGGTAAGGGCCGCCCTTCTTGTTGCGCTGTAGATTTTTTCGGCGACAAGTGTTCCTCCAAACAGAGTCGCGATCAAAATGGCGATGCCAATAAGTTCATTCATGAGTCTCTCCTTGTTAAATCTTGTCTTTCCAACGGTTAAAAATACTTAGAATGGTGCTGTGATCCCAATGAGCCCGACCGGATCTGCTTTTTATACCTCTCCTTGAAAGCTCCTTTCCGACAGCATTGGCAGAAAGGCCCTTCCGGCGGATGAGGTCTACAACGGTGCGGCAAGTGCGAAGCTCTGCCTTATTCGGTACGAGTTTTCCGCCCTTAACCTCATAGCCGTAAGGGGCACACCGGCTGCGATAGTTTTCAGGGTTGGTTCGTCTGTCGGTGCCGGCGCCTGCGCGGATGCCCAAATCCCCAAGTCTTGCCAAAATTACGGATTTAGCCACGCCAAATTGGACGGCGATTTGACCCGCCGAAAGTCCCTTTCGAAGGTACAAATCACGAATTTCATTGCTATCGAGGAGTTTCGCAGATAGGGTGATCTTAATAAAATCAACTAGATAACTGGTGTTCGTACCGTATTCGGGTTGGTCGACCACTTATCAAGATATTCGATCCTTCGACCCCTGAAAAACCAGGGGTCTTTT
>CALCCV010000446.1 GCA_937900305.1 uncultured Pseudobdellovibrionaceae bacterium
CCACCGAAACCACTTTGTATCAGGCCTTTTACCAAAGGCATTTTCTCCTGAGGAGCTAAATAAAAAAATCTTCCCCCCCAATCTGCAGATACTAGACTCAGCGGGCCCCCGGCCTCTTCGCGAAGTTCTGGGCCAAAGACAGTTAACTCAGAACTTTCTGCTACGACCTGAAAATCAGTTTCAAAAAACTGCTGCTTCTTGGCTTGGATAGCTTTTAGGTCAATTTCAACAACGCTGACATCATTGCCCGAATCATGAAAAGCTGCACGAATGGGTGCCCGCTCCCAACGTTTCGGATTGGCACCATCGATACGAATTTCGATCTCGGTCCCACTTATGACGTGAGCGTTCGAGACTAGAAAAATTCGCGATTCCTCTTTCGCTGGGGAGCTACGAACTAACGTGCCAAGACCGGTAACCTGAACTGCATTGGCCCCCGAGCCAAACTGACTGCGAACCTCAAGCACTCCTTTCGGACTAGCGATTGCAATGTTTACGAATAACAAAAAGAGAAGCATTAAAGGTAATCGAATGCAAAAAAAGCCTCTTGAGTTTTTCATTTTAACTGTTCCGCTGAGGTTGCAAGTCGATACTTCTGACGTTCATGGATAATTAGGCCAGGGAAGCGAGTTTGAAGACGGTACATCAAGTCACGAAAGCGCCGCAGGCTTGAATCACCCACCAACTCAATTCCGTAGATGGCCGCAATCAATTCTCGCGAACTTTTGGGGCTAAAACTTAACAAGCGCAACAGAGTTTCGCCGAGCCCTCCCAAGTGTTTTTGTGAAACCTCTTTGTCCTTCCAATAATGACACGGCACTGACTCCGGTGTCGCAAAAGCATCCGCGTCTGTCTCTAATAACCAGGGATGCACTGCCGTTAAACTTTGGGCTGCCGCTTCTGCAAACTTATTGTAGCGGCCGTTTAACTCTTCAAACGCAGATAGCGCGTCTGTCTTTCTCCCCAGCTTCGCCAGTAGATCCACCCGCTGAGCATGGATATCCATGACCTGACTGGAATGATGCACCTTCAAAGCCAGTGCAAGGGCTTTATTGATCATCTTGAGCGCATTTCTATAACTACCAAGACTTTCGTATTCGCCGGAGAGATTCGTGTAGCAAGCGATTAATAAAACCTCGTCACCGAGATTCTGTGTCGTTCTGAGCAGATCCAAAAAGTCAGCCAGATAACAAACTTCGAATTGGGCTTGACCGCGCGCCACCGTCAAATTGAATTTTGAACGATTCGCTTTCTTGCGAGCCCCGACGGTTTCGAATAATTTCATACATTCTTTGGTGATTTCGAACGACTCGTCAAAAGCCTCTGCACCGTGAAGAATATCTGCCACTTGAAAATAAGCTTCCGCTTTAAACAATGTAAAAAGAAGCTCGAGCCCTTCCCAATCCGAACTTGTCTCTGATGTTTGGGCGTTTGGCGATTTCGCGCCTGGCGAAAAAGACCAGCCAAGGACGGTTCGACAGATTGCTTGGGCACGAGTTTTTGACAATCGTCCAACGAAAGAATGGCGATGAAAAAACCTGAGATGAATGAGCTTTCGAACTGCCAGATAAACCGAACGGAGTTCTTCATCGCGACTGCATTCATTTCGAAATGTGTATCGCCATTTGCGCTTAGCTTCGGTCATCAAGTTAAGATCTAAGGAATACCGAGCCAGAATCGAAAATCCGTACACTTTAGCCAACGCATTGACCGAGTGCCAAAGAGGGGCTTCAAAGACCTCTGAGTTTTGAACCGAAAAGACCTGCCCGTTCGCCAGCAAGTTCGGTAGTTCAAACGAGCTGCCCTCAACGACGTCAATCCACAAAGCCAGCCAATTATGATTAACAGCTGTCAGATCATTTGACATTTGAGCAGAGTTTTTCGGCGATTGAACTGGCATAATCCCTCTAACTGCAAGTTGGCTGCCTAAGCCGGCTACCTTGATGAGTTCTCCGTAATCAGAGTGCTTCGGCATTAGGATTGCAAAAGACAACCACCAATGACAAACCTTAGCTCTTCCAGCACGGCCGCTCATCACCACACCTGGCTACAAATCATTCAGGCTTATCCAGAAGAGCTCCCTGATTTATTGATGAATCTCTCCAGAGACACTGCGAACACTGCACTGCCCTTGGCGTATGGTCTTAGTCTCTTAGCTGTTTTTCATCAGGACTGGCGACTCCTCCGAAAAGCACGGGCGATACTGCATAGATATTCTGGTCAATGGAGTCTCGACGAATTGCACACCTCAAATCTCCTAAGGGCAACAATCCGTTTTCCCGCACTCCAACTCTTGCTGCTAAAAAATCCCAGAAATTGCCAATCTGACCGCCTCCTGTTGTTTCAAAAGTCACTGGCGATGTGGAACCATCAATTGGCCTTCAGTTCAAAAAAAATGGAGCCATTCTTAAAAAATGTTCTCTGTGCTGAGGTGACGAACATCTCTTTCAAGCTTAAACTCGATCTCGACCAACCGCTCTCCACCCAAGCTATTGATGGCACCCAAGCGACTTTAGATACCCATCACCAACGCCGCATGAGCCACTTCCTTACAATTGGCGCTATCCAGAAGGCCAACCAGTGTGAGTTTCATTGGCTTATGCTCCAGCAAACGACCCAGCGAACGCCACTCAACCTTTCTCACTTGACCCAATTGCTGAGACTGCTCGAAGAGTCCAAGCGCTTAAAAGATTTGCCGATGATTATCGAGTGCAAATATGCTCTGGCTCAATACTACCTCCAACAAAGCGCCGAAAGGCGAGCTCGGCAAATTATCAGTTCCGCAATCGAAGACGCAAAGGAACCAAAGAGCCACGCATATCGTCACAAACTTGAGGCGCTTCACCGCCAATTGCAGAAACCCGCCACTTCGCCAACACCGCAGATCACTCCTTTGGAGGCGAAGCTCATCGAATTTCTGGAAAGCCAACCCTTGAATTGCTTGGAATTATCCGAAAATCTGTATGGGGATAAGATTTCCATAGAAGCCGCTGAAGGCCGGGTCAAAAACCTCCTTCACCGGCTCCGTGCAAAATTTCCGAACCTTCTTGAAATCAAAGATAACAAATATCACCTGATGCGATGACCTTACTGAACTTTCGGAAAAACCCGAATGAGCATCGCTCGCCCGCCATCTGCCGCTCGACCTTCAATCTCACTCAGAGATGGCAAAACTTCCGTTAGAATGTAGGCCTCGTCAGTGTCTTCCAACTGAGAACAAAGGGTGCCGTTCTTTAACCCCTCAAAAGCTTTTGCCGCCACGTTATCTCGGTCAAAATAACCTTCCTGAAGATAGGTTTTGACCATCGAAATATGAGCATCAGGAAAGCGACAAGTCGTTGACGGCTCCGCACCGACAGAAAGAGCTACTAAACTAACAACCAAAAAAAATACTGACTTCATTTTCATATTTACTCCAGCAAGAGGGTTAAGGTCTGAAATCACATTATCCTAAAAACCGCCCTAGCCAGAGTCAGACCAGGGTAGAAAGGAACCAAAAAGATGCCAGAAATTGTCACTATATGACAGCATTGCCGGAAGTTTTTTTCCACTCGCTAAAGACAGAACTGATCTATCGCAGGAACTGCAAAACCCGAGAAGAAGCAAAGCAAGCAATCTAGACTTTGTACAATCGAGAACGGCGGCACTCAAATCTTTCTGCACGCATTTGCCCTCCGCCAGCTCTCTCCAATCGTTGAAATTCCGTGTCCGACAAATGGTAGTTTTCACGTCAGGACGGGAAAGCGGAAAGTGAAGAACTTGGATGTCAGACAGCGCATGTGCGAACTTTTGATGTTCGTCAATTCGGATCTAGCGGAAGAAGTCGGAAAGAACGTGGGCTGCGCCTTGCCCGAGAAGCCGAGTTTGCCTCCGAATGCCGCCGACCCCGAGAACAATATTGTGCCAGCCAACCGCTCCCTGCAAGCGGCGACCGGCTCGGATCGGAATCTAGAACCGAAAGTTCAACTTCCCAAAAAATCAAAAGCTCTTAGCATCTTGCTCAACAATCCGAAAGAAGTTCGCTCCCGCAAAGTGGCTCTGCTAGTTTCTTCCGAAACAGACGACAGGAACATCGAGACGATCAAGGCCGCCTTAAAGAAAAATCGCATTTCCGCAGAAGTGGTTATTCCGCAATTGAGCTTGGGCAAAGACAATGAAGATGGGGCCAACGTTGAAAAGTGCGAAATGCGGCTGATTTTCTCGCCCAAGTGACAATGAACCTGCATGAAGACGCACCCGGAGTGGTCATCAGTTCAGGAGACTTCGAGGCGGCTTCCGTGAAAGAGTTCGTAGTCTTGCTTTGCGAACACCGCCATTGGACGCGCGAAGAGACTGCGGCGGCTTTGCCGTACTAAACCAATACTGGAATACTTAAATCTTTTTTTACATCTCGATTGGAGCTCTCAACGACAAACTTTGGCGTGTAATAAACCGCGCAAACTCCCGCTCGCGTCATTCGAAGGGCGAGTTAAGAATATGGATTGCAATGTGAGACTCGGCAAAATACTAACCACGGCCTATGAGCAAAACAATCAGTTTCACTCGTCAAACCCCTCGCTGCAAAAAACCGTGTTCTAACACCGGCCGGTGTACAAATCCTGGCCGCGCGACGCCGTCGAGCGCCCCTGGCCAAAACATCGACATTCCAAACTGAGATTTCAGTCACGTCGTCGAATTAAATCGACGGGCGAGCGCCCCATTCACCGAAGTGGAGTGGCCAGGCGCTTGCAATACTACAAGTCACCCCCCCTTTAGGCGGTCAGTTCCCCCACTGGCCGCTTTTTTTTTGCAACAAGTGGATCGCGTGATGGCTGGCCGACGCGAGACTACGCAATCAGCCGCCGTCGTTGCGAACGACTATTTCTCACGACTCTCTATGCACGATCATCGAAAGTGAAAAATATCTGCTCCCCATGCAATGGGGGCTGTGCTAAATCATTCACTGAATGACATCAGATTCCCTCTCTCTCCCCAGAAAATACATCATCGTGCTTATTGGTTTAGCACTGCATGTTTTGATATCGTTGAATGTGCCACTGACTCTGCTTGCGGATAACAACGTTGATGATCAGCTTTATATGAAACTTGCTGGGTATATGTTGAAGGGTGCGTGGCTTGGCCCCTACGATGGACTGACATTGCAAAAAGGAATCGGGGCGCCGCTTTTTATCGCACTGAGTGCCGCGTTCGCTTTGCCATTTCGCTTGTTTCTCAGTTTGAGCAACGGTCTGGCGATTTCATTTCTGGCGCTGGGGTTGCGACGCCTGGGTGCCTCTAAAAAATGGGTGTGGGCGGCCTGGGCGATGGCTATCTTTTCTCCACACTACTGGGATAGTGAAAGCCAGCGGGTTTCGCGAGATTTGATTTTAGGTGTGCTGTCGACGGCGCTGATTGCAACACTGATTTGGATGATCTATCTGCAGAAAATTCACCGGGCGCGATTTTGGGTTTGGGGCTTGGCCGCCGGCGGAGTTTGGGGTTGGCTGTGGATGACCCGAGAAGAGAGCGTCTGGAGTCTTTTGCCAGTTGGGCTTCTGTGTCTCGTCAGTTTTCAAATTCAACCCGGTCGTCGGTTTTGGCAACGAGGTTTGGGAATCGCCATGGTGGGAATTGGATTTTTCTCTTTTATGGCAGCCAACAGTGCTGCCAATCTTTGGAAGTACGGCACCTTCGACACCATCGAAGTTTGGCAAGAGGAATTCAAAGATGCTTATGGTTCGCTCGCCAGAGTTTTGCCCGCTCCCCCACACCGAGAGATCGTTGTGTCACTAGCCAACATCGAAAAAATTCGAAAAGTTTCCATAAGCTTTGATCGCCTTATGACCTTTTTCCCAAAATCCATGGCCAACTTCGGTTGCCAGGAGAAGATCTGCAAAGGCGAATACTCATCGGGATGGTGGATGACAGGTCTTCGCATCGCCATGTCAGAGTCCGGGATGGGCACCTCTGGAGCTACTGCCAAAGTGGCCTGGCGCAGAATCTCTGACGAAGTCAATCGGGCCTGCGAAACCTCACAGCTTGAGTGCGGACCGTGGCGGCGAACGTTGGTGCCGGCGGTGTCACCGCTCATTGCTTGGCAAGCCTTTCTTCTTGGAACTAAAAACTTTTTTAAGATGCTCGACTACAGTGGTTTTACTTACGAAGTTCGAGCCGCGCGGGGCTCCCCTTATCTGATTCAAGTTTTTTCTGACTTATTGAGTTCACCGGCGGTTCCCAACCTTCGGGATTTGGTTTTGCGAGCCGAGCTTCACTCTCCCGAGAAAGCGCAACTCCTATCCATCGACACTCCCACTGAGCAAACCTCGGCGATTTTAACGACCCTCGATTCGAAATCAGTAGACCACGGATTTTTACAGCGCTTAGAGCTTCGAATTCCTGTCACTTGCGACTCTTGTGTTTTGAAATTTAAGAGTGAAAATTTAAATTTCGGCATTCCCATAGTTTGGGCGGCCACGCCGAATGCCACGCCCATTCCAGTTCCCGAAGGAGTTCGCTTTTCGATCCTGCGGGCATTTAGCGCCGAGTACACAGATTTTTTACCCGTGCTGGCTCGTGCTAAAATCGCATTTCTGGTGGTTGAGAAATTGCGTTGGCTTTATCAATATCTGATCTACATTTGGTTAGCCTTAGGTCTTTTCGCGGCCGTCCGATTTCGCCCCCGACGGAGTCCCCGTTGGACTCACGCCATCTACTGGGGTCTTTTTTTGGTGCCATTTTTAAGCGTGTACGCCAGATTAGGTATTTTTGCCTTAGTCGAAGTGACTTCATTCAAAACTACGTACTATATCTATTTTCTTCCGCTCTATCCACTGCTGCTGATGTGGCCGGCCTTCCCTACAAAGGAATTTTATCCGGCCAAAGAATTGAAGAAATAAAGAATTAGCTTTTTAGCAATGTCCCAAACTTACGGTTTGTAGGCCATGGCAAAATGAGCCATTTCATATGCTTTTTTTAAGATCTCCTGCATGCCAGATTCGTCGAGAGGTCCGGTGTGTTTAGCTATGATTCCTGCAAATGCAGCTTTGGCCCAATCGTCGAGAGCCTGTTGACCTCGGGCGGCCACTTCGTCTGATTTCAATCGATCAACTTCGTCAGAGCGACCTTTCGTCTGTTCTCGATTGCGCTTCTCTCTCTCCGCGAGGTAAGCCGCACCAATGTCTTTTTCACTCTTCGTCATCACTCCTCCACTTCTGATGAAAGAATAAAGGAAGGCGGGCCCAAGGACGACAACCAAACGACGGCGCAGCAGCGTTACTTTCTGAGAAGCGCGGTGATCGAGCTGAGATCACTCTTCCATCGTTCATTCACGGGTTAAAGGAGTAGTAGTGATAGCACCCCTTCGAATTGCAGTACCACAGTTCCTCGTTTTGGGTTTCGTAAGTGCTAAGATTTTCGTAAAAATCGCAAGCGTTTGTCGAACTCGAAATCTCGACATCGTTGGTGTCGGTCAGTCGACAATGACTCATTTGAATAGTTCCCTCATTGAGGTCCCCCTCAACCCTGATTAAACACGAACAAAAAGTGTTTGGATTGCCCTCGGTCGCCCGTCCCGGAAAGAGCGAAGTGTAATTTCCGTCACTGAGTTCAAGTTTATAGCCGCCCACCGTAGCGTGCAACCACGTTTTGAAAACGGTTTTAGGCGGAACTTCTTTCGAAGCCTCTTCCGCACAACCTGTCAGTAAAGTGACCGAAAAAAAAAGGGCCAGGATGGTCAAGGATCTCATACGTTCTTTTCGGTCGATTTTGAATTCGCTCAAACTTTTGCCGAAGCCTTCAGAGCGCAACCTAGACCTGCATCCCAACGGCACATCTTCGCGGCTTTGAATACCATGACGTCAATGGCCGATCGATCCGCATTCCCGCAAACTGCGTCAAGCGAAGTGACAGTCGTCTGGTCCGCGGACTAGAATCAGAATCTATGAGAATGTCTTCAAAGCACCTCGAAGCGTTTCGCGCATTGGCCCAGACAAAAAGTTTTTCACGAGCGGCAGATCAACTGCATGTGACCCAGTCGGCCCTATCGCAAAGAATTGCTCTTTTAGAAGAAGAGTTGGCCGTCACCCTTTTGATCCGTGACAAAAAAGGTTTGCGATTCACCGAGGCTGGCGAGCGATTGATTCAACTGACGCAAGTCTGGGAGCATCTCGAGAATGAATTTTTGCAGGACCTGCGCGGCGAGGGGCAACATTCAGGTGAAGTTCGTATCGCCGGGTTTTCGTCAGTGATGAGATCTTTAGTTTTGCCCACCGTCCAAGAATTGAGCGTGAAGTATCCGCAGGTGCAAGTGAACCTGTTGATCCGACAGGTTCGTGACTTGGCAGCTCACCTGCGTTCGTCAGAAGCCGATTGGATTGTGACTCTCGCAAAAATCGACCGTGAAGATGTTCAGTGTGAACTGGTCGGCTATGAACAGAATGTCATGATTCAAAAGAAAAACTATGGGGGCCCCGACATATTTTTAGATCACGATGCCGAAGATCCCACCACTCTCGAATACTTTCGAGAATTTCCCGCGAAAAAAGTCGGCCGGGCCTTGCGCCGACGTTATGTCGATGACGTCTATGGCATTTTGGATGGCGTCAAACTGGGATTGGGTCGTGCGATCTTCCCTCGCCACATGCTGAGGGGAGAGGCTGCCGTTGAAATTTTGCAGCCTCGCCAAGTTTATTCGGTGCCCGTGTATTTGTGCAGCCGAAAACTTCCCTATTACAGTCGGCTGCAAACAGATTTACAAGAGGCTCTAATGACGGCTCTCTCTGGCGGCTTGAAACTCTAAATTCCGGTCGGCAATGTCCTTGCCAGCCTCCCCGGGGCGTGTTGAAATTGGGGCGATGCCAGAAGTCTCATTTGAATCTATCAACGAAGCCATTAGTGAAATCGACCAACTTGGCTCGTTCGAAGCCTGCTGGCCAGTGATTGAAGAGTTGGGCAACCAGCAACCTCATTTGCTGGGCCTTTTATTGCAAGTGGGCAACGAAGCTCTTGAAGAATCTCAATTTCAACACCTGATGATTTTGTGCTTGGTCATTTGGAAATCCTACTCTAAAGCCTATACGGGGTTTAAAGAGTTATCGATTGAAGATTTGATGGCTGACTTCAAGATTCACAGTGCAGAGTTCGTGGCCCTTTCATCGGACAACAATGAAGACGTAGAAAATTATCTGAAGTTGCAATCGACCCAGATGGACCCGAACATCATGGAATTTTTATTGGAAGAGATCTTTCCTACCCAAACCGAATCGGCTCCAGAGTCTCTGGAAGAGTTGAGTGTGATCTTCATGCTTCTCACTTTTTTCTCCAAACAAATTTCGCAAGCTTCGGCACCCAGTTTAATTTTGACCCCGTAGGAATTTCAGCGCCCGATGATTGAACCAAAAATTCATCCCCAGCTTTTGTTGCACCCGTTGCGCTTTTATTTGCGAAAATTTCGCCGCTGGTTGTTCGTGGGATTTTTCTTTTTGATCATCACAAATGTGCTCGATGGAATTTCCCCTTTATTGATAAAGTTGGCGCTGGATCAACTTGAAAAACGCACGCCGCTGGCCGAAGTGGATCGAACCATTTTGTTTTTCTTCTTTGCAATGACGGGGTTGGCGGTCACTCGCTGGGGATGGCGATACGGCTTTGGCCATTTCCACACCAGCATTTTAGAACATCTTCGCCGCCGCACATTCATCAAATTGCTGTCCCTGTCCCAACGGTTTTTTCACAAATCTTCCGTCGGCGACCTGGTGAGCGTTGTTATCAACGACATTCAAACCTTTCGCCAAAACATAGGGGCCGGGCTTCTTGTTTTTTTTGATGGCGTCATCATTCTTTCGGTGATTTTGCCAATCATGGTGCGCATGAATGCCGATTGGACCTGGAAGTGTTTGCTGTTAGTTCCTCTCGTGCCACTCGCCATCTTCAAAATGATGAGGAAGATTCACCTGGCCTCCCAAAAAAACCAAGAGAATTTCGGTGAAATTTCGCGTGCAACCCAAGAGAATGTTTCAGGGATTCGTTTGATCAAGGGATTTGCCATTGAAGATCAAATGTTAAAAAATTTCGCAACACTGAATGAGCGCTATCAGCAGAGCAGCACAGAAACGGCCCTGTGGGATTCGATGTTTGCACCGCTGTTTCACGGCACCGTCGCCTTTGGCAATGTCATCTTGGTTTTTCTCGTGCTGCAAGACCAAGGAACCGAAGCCATCTCGCTGGGCACGTTCGTTGCTTTTTCACGCTACATTCAAAAAATGGTGTGGCCCATGATGGCTTTGGGAATGGGTCTTTCGCAATTTCAAAAGGGCTTTGGCGCCTTTGAACGGGTGAAAGATCTGTTACAACAAACTTCTGAAATCAAGGACAAAGGCAGCCGATCGCTGCCCGAGTTTGAAAGTCTCGAAGTCAAGAACCTAAACTTCCACTATCAACCGACGGCACCCTGGATTTTAAAAAACGTAAGCTTTCAAATTCAGCGGGGCGAATTTGTGGGACTCATTGGTCCCGTCGGCGCTGGAAAATCCACGCTCTTGCAACTTTTACCGCGATTATTTGATGCCAGCAGCGGCGAAATTCTGATCAATGGGCACGCGATTCGCGAGTACAGATTGGAAGACCTTCGCAAACAGATCTGCCTCGTGCCCCAGGATCTCTTTTTATTCAGTGAAACCATCAAAGAAAATGTGCATGTGGATGAACCTGACAGCACCGTCCAAGAAATTCTGGCGCGCGTCCAGTTGATGGAAGAGATCGAAAAATTCCCAAGCGGATTGCACACCTCCTTGGGCGAGCGAGGAGTCAATCTTTCAGGGGGACAGCGGCAACGGATGACCCTCGCCCGAGCTCTCATCAAGTTACCACAAGTTCTTTTGATCGATGACACCTTGAGTGCAGTGGACGTCGAAACCGAAGGCAAAATCTTGCAAGCGATCGGCGAATTTGCCAAAGGCAAAACTCTCATCATGGTCAGTCATCGCATTGAATCTTTGCGCCAAGCCCAGAAGATCATCGTTCTTTCCGAAGGACAGATTGAAGCCATTGGCACGCACGACGACCTCCTCCACTTTAGCCCGACCTACAAGGTGCTAGCGGATTTACAGACGACTTCAGGCACCGAATCCCAAGAGGTGTCGACATGAACAACAGTTTTTTACAAGAGGATGTGATTGCCCGTCGAATTTCTTTCCTCGAAGCCCTGCGACGCCTGTGGCCCTACTCCCGAAAATACCTTTGGCTTCTCGCACTCACAGGCCTGTCGATTTTGGGACTGGCCATCTTGCAACGTCTCCCGCCCTATTTGCTCGGTGAAACTGTGGAAGTCGGGATTAAAAATAAAAACTTCGCGGCCTTAAAAAATATCGCTTGGACTTTTTTGGTGGTTGAGCTTTCTCTCATCGTTTTTACTTTCAGTCACCAGTTCCTCTTTGCCAAGCTAGGCAATTTTGTTTTACGAGATCTGCGGACAGACCTTTTAAAACACCTACTCTCTTTACCGCTCGACTATTTTCACCGCAACCCCACTGGCCGCATCGTGAATCGCCTCACGTCGGACGTCGTGAGTCTGGGTGATCTTTTCACCGATGGAGTCATCACCGTAGTGACTCAAATTTTTGTGATTCTCGCCTTAGTGATTGCAATGGCCCTGATCAGCGTCAAATTGACTTTGCTGAGCTTGCTTCTGACTCCCCTTTTCTTGTGGATTTCCATCGTCGTCTCTCGACGAGTCAATCACGAGCAGGCCAAGAGCAAAAAACTTTTGGCCGGATTGAGTTCATTTTTAACCGAAACTATAAATGGTGTGAAAGTTGTGAATCTCTACAACTCCACCCGCCGCAGAACCGCAAAATTTTTAGGATTGAATTTAGAGTACAAAACCCAAAATCTCGAGCTGATTGTCACCTCCGCGTGGATGCAGCCCATATTGAACTTGTTTTCTGGAATTTTGATGTCTTCGGCTCTCTACTTTGCATCGCGCAGCTTAATGGCTGACGAAATTTCGATTGGCGCACTGGTCACTTTTCTGCTGTACACCCAAGATTTCTTACCGCCCATTCGGGAAATTCTTGAGAAGTACCAGCAGTTCCAAAATAGTTTAACCAGTGCCGATCGCATTTTTCATTTTTTGGATGAAAAATCCGAAACCGACTGGGCCTGGGAAAAATCCGCCCTCGATGTGCGTGGGCACGTGGCCGTTCGCAATCTCAATTTCTCTTACGGCTCGGGCACTCCTGTTTTGAAAAACATCTCTTTTGATCTTCCCAGTGGCTCAAGTCTCGCCCTGATTGGCCGAACTGGCAGTGGCAAGACCACCCTCACCTCTTTGTTGCAACGGCTTTACACCCTTCCGCCACAAACAATTTTTTTAGATGGCCGTCCGTTGGAAAGCCTGCCGCTACGTTCGCTCCGTTCACAGGTGGGACTGATCCAGCAAGATCCCTTTTTATTTCGAGGGACCCTGCGCCTGAATTTAAATTTGAACGACAATGGCATCTCCGATTCGCAAATGGAAGAAGCGCTTCGTTCCGTGGGCCTTTGGGAAATTTTAGCGAAAACCCATCGCAAT